>JBAYWA010000033.1:0-9739 GCA_041674325.1 Melioribacteraceae bacterium
CGCAAGTTTCTGATTTCCGGAATCAAGGAGTATTGCATCTACATCAGCCGAAATCTCGCGCGCTTCCCGGAGCGATTCGTCGCCCGTGACATGAATTACCTGAACAATTTTAATCCCGGAGAGAGATTTTCTAAGAATACGGTGATCTCCGGCGGACAGCCTATCGCATAGCTGAATCGTGTTTGTTCCGCACCTTTTCTGCTGCTCTATAATCTCCTCGGTACTCTGTTTGCTCGTAAGCAGAAAAGTTGAAATCCCGGGAGGGACAGATTCTGCAATCGCAGCTATCATAGCTTCAGTGATTACTCCGGGGCCGCTGGGCATTTCAGAAACAAGGCCTAAGGCAGAAGCTCCGTATTTTACAGCCATATTAGCCTCAGCAATTGAAGAGATGCAGCATATTTTTACCCGTGTCATTTTGAATACTCGCTTATAAGAATGGAATACATTTTCATCGACCTGTATCTGTCTTTTATGAAGACTCTCTGCCGCAGCGTTCCCTCATATTTCATTCCGCATTTTTCCATAACATGCCAAGAACCGGTGTTGTCATCTTCACAATGTGCTTCCACTCTGTTTAATTTGAGGAGATCAAAACAATATTGTATTACGGCACTCAATGCCTCGGTGGTTATCCCCTTCTTCCAATATTCTTTTGAGAGGACATACCCTATTTCGGCACATCTGTGCACACTCTTCCATCCCCGTATATCAATTGTCCCGATTATTTTTTTCTTCTCTTTCAGTTCGATTCCTAAAACTATCCATTCCCTATTTTCAAACATCCGTTCCGCGAGTTGAACGAAATCGATTGTATCCTGAATCGTCTTATGCGGATGCCACACCAGATATTTTGAAATCTCGGGGATGCTTGCATATTCGAAAATATCCCCGGCGTCTTCAGGCGTTATACCGCGCAATTTGAGTCTTTCCGTATCAAGTTCGGGTATTTGCAAAATTGTTTTTTCCATCCGTTAAATTTGGTTAACCATTTATGATAAATTTAGTTAGATTTATTCCGAAAGAATTTATGTGCAATTTACCAATTAAGAACTAAATAATTCAGAGGGATAAAATGATTTCAAAAGAACTATTAGATATTCTCTGCTGCCCCGAATCAAAAGCGGATCTGGTTCTGGATGGTGATTTTCTGGTATCGGTTGATAAAGCTACCCGCCGCAGATACCGAATAGAAGATGATATTCCGATTATGTTGATAGATGAATCAGAACAGCTTGATTTTGATACCTGGAAAGCAATAATGGAAAAATACGGCAAGCCGACCGGTTGATTAATTATGATTGTTAAAAACGACATTGAGCAGTTCCGAGACTATCTTTCCGACGCATCCAATTATAAGGGATTTGCCGATTCAATCTATTTTCCGGAAAGTGAAACAGAATTGATCGTGCTGTTGAAAGAATTAAACTCGCAGAAAACAAAAATTACCATAACAGGAAACGGGACAGGACTTACCGGCGCACGCGTTCCGGAGGGCGGAGTAATAATTTCACTCGAAAAATTTAATCGGGTGATTGAAATAAATTCTGGCGAAAAGTATATAAGGGTTCAACCCTCATTTATTCTGAAAGACCTCCAGGATTTTGTTGAATCGATAAAATTATTTTATCCCCCGGATCCTACCGAAAGAAATTGTTTTATAGGAGCTGCTGCGGCAACCAACGCTTCGGGAGCCCGCACATTTAAATATGGCTCCACCAGAAATTTTGTGTTGGGTTTAAGAATTATTCTCCCCGACGGGGAGATTATATCTCTCGAAAGAGATAAAGTTTTTGCGAAAGGATTGACCGCGTGTATTAATACGGAGAGTGGCAAAAAACTCTCATTCACCATTCCCTCTTATCGTATGCCTGAGACAAAAAACGCTGCCGGGTACTACTGCCGCGAGGATATGGATTTGATCGATCTCTTTATCGGCTCGGAAGGAACTCTGGGAATTATAACGGAACTGAAATTAAGATTGATTGCGCTGCCGCGGAATGTTTTATCCTGTGTAGCCTTTTTTCCGGGTGAGGAGGATGCACTTGACTTTATAGACGAGGCAAGAGCGCTGGCGTTGAAGAACAACATCAAAAAAGCCGCTCACTCTACAGGTATCGATCCGCGCGCGCTGGAATTTTTTGATGCAAACGCCCTCGATTTTTTACGTCCGGATTACCCTAATATTCCCGAAAACACAAATGCCGCAGTATGGTTTGAACAGGATTTTGAAAGTAATGAAGATACCGTGATAAGCAATTGGATAGAACTGCTCAGGAATTATAACTGCGATGAAGATCTTGTGTGGCTTGCTCTCGATGCGGGCGAACAGGAAAAATTTCACCGGTTCCGTCATGCTGTCTCGTGGAAAGTTAATGACTTCATAGCTGTCCGTAATTTTAGAAAAGTTGGAACGGATACTGCGGTCCCAGCGGATAAATTCAGATCTTTCTACAGGTGGATGAAAGAGAGAGTAAAAAAAGCAGATCTGAAATATGTTATATACGGACATTTCGGAAATTGTCACCCTCATTTAAATATGCTTCCTAAAAACGAGTCCGAATACCAGAAAGCACAAGCCATCTATGCCGATATCTGTCAGGAGGCGGTCCGTTTAAAAGGAACAGTTTCGGCCGAGCATGGAATAGGCAAACTAAAAAGGGAATATCTTCTTAAAATGTATGGAGAAAGCGTAATATCGGAGATGGCCCGTCTGAAATTAGTATTTGATCCGAATAGGATTTTGAATATCGGGAATATTTTCGATCAGAGATTTCTGGAAAGGGATTGAGATGCGCCGCACTCATTTTTTGATACTGCTCCTCTTTGGAAGCATTATTATAAGCGCGCAGGTAGAAAAAAATTTGAACAACCGTTTTCAACTGGCAACAAGTTACGAGCAGGCAGGCCAGTTCGATAAAGCGGAAACTATCTACCGCGAAATTTCAGCGGCTCAACCGTGGAATATTATCTACTTTGAATCATTAAATAAAATTCTCATCGCTCAGAAAAAATATGATCAGTCGTTAGAACTCCTCAATGAACGAATCAGACAAAATCCGGGGGAATTAAACAGTTACGGGCTTCTGGGCTCAAGTTATTTTTTTCTGGATCAGCAGGATAAGGCTTACGATTCGTGGGAAAGAGGAATCGCAATTAATCGCGCATCCCCCGCCGTGTACAGACTCATAGCCAATTATGCTGTAGAAAACCGGGCATTTGATAAAGCGGTAGAGTTCTTAAAAAGGGGCAAAGATATTTCCGGTGATCCGTCGGCGTTCTCGATGGACCTGGCAAACATCTACGCGGCAAATATGAAATTCAGGGATGCGACGGCGGAACTATGTATACTGATTGTCCATCATCCCGAACAGTCCCAGACAGTAAAGATGCGGATTAATAATTTTATAAAAGGCCCCGGCGCATTCGAGCAGTCCGTTGAGTCAGTAAACGAATTTATCCGTTCAGATTCCCGGTTGGAATTATACGACCTTCTGACTTTCATTTATCAGACAGGCGGTAATTACCAAGAGGCTTTCAGGACCGCGGTAACAATCGAAGAAAAATATTCCGGCAACGGCACCCACATTTTCAATTTTGCCCAGGAAGCTTATCTCAACCGGCAGTACCTCTGGGCATCCGAGGGGTACAACTATATTATTAAGAACTATCCGAAATCGGCATTCATTCCCACTGCCAGAATCGGATACGCCAGAACTCTGGAGTCGGCGCTCGATCAAAGATTTATACTTGAAAATGAGTCGTGGAAACCGTACTACAAACCGGCTTCTTTTTTTAAGGAAGAATACTCCACGATCATCGACTCATACAATAAATTCATCAAAGAATTCCCTGACAATCTTATCAGGCTCGAGGCATATTTCAGAATTGCCGAAATTTTCAGAAACAGACTTTTCGATTATCATAAAGCCGATTCAGTTTATAAACGGATTTCGGAATTCTCTCCGGTAAGTGAATTTTATCTTCCGGCAAACATCTCCCGCGGAATCATGGCTTTGGAGAGAAATGATCTGGGGGCGGCTAGAAATTTTTTTGAATTGATTGTAAATTCGCCGCGAGCGGATCAGAATAATTTAACATACGCGAATTATTATCTGGCAAGAATCGAATTCTGGAGTGGAAATTTTTCGTCCGCCAACGCCTTATTGAATAGCGTCTCAAGGAACACATCGACCGATTTTGCTAATGACGCGCTTGAGCTCTCGACATTGATCAGTACATCAAGAAAAGATTCATTAAATCTTCTTCTCTATGCTCGGGCAGATCTACTCGCATTACAAAATAAGCACAAAGAGGCCAGCGTTGAATTTAAAACTCTAAGTGATAATCCCAACCTGTTTATTATAAACGACTTCGCAAAAATTAAATTTGCCGAGATGTTGATTGCAGAAAATGAGTTAACTGGGGCGATCGAAGTTCTGGAGGATCTCTTGAAAACTCACGAAAGTTCGATTTTCGCTGATAAATCAACTTTTTTGCTCGCTGAGTGCTATCAATTCGGGACAAAAGATCCTTTAAAAGCCGCACAAACTTATCAGAAATTACTTGAAACTTTCCCAAACTCGCTCTATTTTGACCGTGCGCGTGAAGCGTTACTAAATCTTCCAACAAAAAACGGTTAAAAATGAGCGATACAAGAGAACCCCGCACTGTCAAATGTTCCTTTTGCGGCAGAGACGGGAGCGAAGTGACCTCCATGGTTGCCGGTCCGGATGTTTATATTTGTGATATCTGCATCAAGACGAGCGTTGATATTTTAAAAAACAATATCACCTCATTCCCCAAAAAAGAGACTTATCATTCATCACTTACACCGGATCTTATTAAGAAAAGTCTGGATGAATACGTTATAGATCAGGATCTTGCTAAAAAAATATTGGCTGTGGCAGTTTATAATCACTACAAAAGAGTTAATGCTTCTAATTCGCTTTTTGATATGGATGAGGTCGAAATAGAAAAAAGTAATATTCTTCTTATTGGACAGACTGGGGTCGGTAAAACTCTATTGGCGCAAACTCTGGCAAGAATTCTGGATGTTCCATTCGCAATTGCTGACGCTACAACTCTAACCGAAGCCGGTTACGTAGGTGATGATGTTGAAACTGTTCTAGTCAGACTGCTGCAGGCTGCGGATTATAATCTGGAGAAAGCCCAAAAAGGAATTGTATATATAGATGAAATAGATAAGATCGCGAGGAAAAGCGAAAGCACCTCGATTACGCGCGACGTCTCGGGCGAGGGAGTGCAGCAGGCGCTGTTAAAAATTCTTGAAGGAACCGTGGCAGGCGTGCCTCCGCGAGGCGGAAGAAAACATCCGGAACAAAGTCTTATCAACATCAACACAAAGAATATTTTATTTATCTGCGGCGGAGCTTTTGACGGCGTTGAATCTGTGATAGCATCGCGAATAAATAAGAGTACAATCGGATTCGATACAAATTTTTCTAATCCCTCGGAGACAGAGCGGGACAATCTTATTCAAAGAGTACAGCCGGAGGATCTCGTTCGTTACGGATTGATTCCGGAGTTGGTCGGCAGACTTCCTATAATTGCTCCGCTTGCTTCATTGAATTCGAAGGCGATGAAAAACATTCTTACCGAGCCTAAAAATGCAATTATAAAACAGTATCAAAAACTTTTTATGATGGAAGGCGTAGAATTAAATTTTGATCAGAACGCGCTTGAAGAGATTGTAATTAAGGCAATTGAAAGAAAAACCGGCGCCCGGGCGCTACGTTCAATAGTTGAGGGAATTTTATTAGATATTATGTATGAACTTCCCACTAAAGATAACATCGATAAATGCCTTGTAACTAAAGACACGGTTACAAAGGGTGAAAAGCCGGTTTATATAGAGAGCGACAGAAAGACCGCATAAGGAAATTTTTAATTTCTTATTTTTCGGCTCGGTTCATCCGGTATACGAGATGGATCGGGCCATTTTAATTTATACACGGCAAAAACCTGATGAAGAAGTTATTATTAATATTAATTCTTGAGGTTTCACAATTAGCGGCTCAGTCGAAACTTCTGATATTTATGGATCTGCGCCAAACTGACCATCTGAAAGCTTACGGAGTTACATTTAACAGTCTCAACAGGGGCGCTTCGGCCGACTGGCTTCTTAACTACCGGGGCGGATCTTTTATGTTCGATTACTCCGATGAGTTAGCGCTTCTTTGCAGAATAAAAGGGGTCGCCTTTCAACCATTATCTAACGGAGAGGCAGTTCAAATCTATTCGGAAGTCCAGAGCGAAGATAAAAACATGGAAGTAATGCGTCTGGAAAAAGCTCCCAGGATAGCAGTCTATATTCCGCCCGGATTTCAGCCTTGGGACGACGCGGTCACTCTAGCCCTTAACTATGCCGAAGTTCCCTATGACAAGATTTGGGCAGCCGAAATATTGCGCGGAGATCTTGAAAAATACGACTGGCTGCACTGTCATCACGAAGATTTTACGGGACAGTACGGAAAGTTTTATTCTTCGTTCAACGGCGCCCAATGGTATATTGAGCAGCAGATGTTATATGAAAACGAGGCCAAAAAACTCGGATATAAAAAAGTTTCTCAGATGGAAAAAGATGTCGTTCAGACAATTAAGAATTATGTGGGCCGCGGCGGATTTCTTTTCGCGATGTGTTCCGCAACCGATTCATATGATATCTCATTAGCCGCAATGAATATCGATATAGTCGACAGGATGTACGACGGCGATCCGCCTGATCCTGGAGCCGCCGATAAATTGGATTTCTCCAATACTCTTGCCTTCGAAAACTTCAAAGTGGAGATGAATCCACTTATTTATGAATATAGCGACATTGATGTTCAGCCGCTGGAAATTGGCGACCAGAGAAACGATTATTTTACTCTTTTCGATTTTTCCGCTAAATACGATCCCGTTCCCACGATGCTTGTACAGAATCACGTTAATGTGGTACGCGGCTTTATGGGTCAGACTACAATGTATCACAGAAAGTTTATTAAGAACTCTATTTACATTCTTGGTGAACGGGCGGGAACAGACCAGGTTAAATATATTCACGGAAGTTTCGGACGCGGAACATTTACATTTTACGGCGGACACGATCCCGAAGATTACCAGCATGCGGTAGGAGATCCCCAGACAGATTTGAGTTTATTCAAGAATTCCCCCGGATACCGTTTAATTCTTAATAATATTTTATTCCCGGCCGCGAAAAAAAAAGAACAGAAGACCTGAACCCGATTTTAAAAACGAACATCAAATAGAAGCTATGAAATATGTAAAAATTAAAAATAGTGAAGAGAAAGTGGCGATAGGCAAACTTGTATGTGTCGGGCGCAATTACGCAGCGCACGCTAAAGAACTGGGCGGGGAAGTTCCCGAGTTTCCTATAATTTTTTTAAAACCGACATCAAATGTGATCTACTCTGGAAATTCCGTCGTGCACCCGTCTTATTCTGATAATCTGCACCACGAAGTTGAACTGGTACTTTATATCGGAGAGAATATTAAGAACGGAACAGACGAAGCTGCCGAAAGAGCGATCCATGGTTATACAGTAGGTCTGGATATGACTCTTAGGGATCTTCAATTTGAGTTTAAAGCAAAGGGTGATCCTTGGACACTCGCAAAATGCTTTGACACCGCAGCAGTTATTACAGACGTAATTCCAAAAGAAGATTATAAACTGAGGGGGAATGAGAATATATCGCTTTCGGTGAATGGAAAAGTCCGGCAGAATTCTTCTATAAGCAATATGATCTTTTCGCCGGCCCAGATTGTGAAGTTTATCTCATCCCGGATGACACTTGAAAAAGGTGATTTGATTTTTACAGGAACTCCCGAGGGTGTCGGCCGCGTTGTTCACGGAGATAAAATAGAAGCATCTCTTGAAAATGTGGGAAAGATCCAGACTCAGATAGAATAATAAAACGGATGTTATAAATTTTCTGAATTAAAATTTTATAAAAGACAAATATTATTGTTGAGGAGAATACTAATGCCAATCTTTGAATACAAATGCAGCGACTGCGGTAAAAAATTTGAGATATTTCACAAATCTTCGACAAATCCGGAAGAAGTAATATGCCCGGCATGTCAATCCAGGAATCACAAAAAACTTCTATCGTCATTCAGCGCTTCTACCGGCTCCTCCGATTTTGCCGGGGGGTCGGCGTGTTCAGACGGGAGCTGCGGAGTTCCATCCTTCGGCGGAGGATGCTCCAATGGAATGTGCGGTATAAATTAATTCTAGAGAGAGTGCTTTATATTGTCGATGATTTCATTGGTGAATGTATAACCGGCACTCCTAACGCTTTTGAAATAGACCGGGTGTTCCGGATCCGGTTCAAAATATTTTCTCAGGCGAGAGATAAAATTATCCACAGTCCGCGTCTCAATTTCGCTGCTAAGGTGCCAAACATTCTCCAATAATTCTTTGCGCGATACTATTTTCCCTTTTTTCTCAATCAGATATTTCAGGACCATTGCTTCGCGCTGCGTGAGAATGAATTTTTTTGATCCGTTTGTCCCGACCAGGTTTTCAAAATTGACAATATTATTACCGAATTCAAATTGAGGCTCTATCTGGGCTGAGGCCTGATACCACATCTTGCGCCTCAGCATTCCCTTCACACGCAGCAGAAGTTCCTGCAAATTAAACGGCTTTGTTAAATAATCGTCTGCTCCGGCTTCGAGTCCCCTCACCTTATCTTCGGCTGTAGTCCGCGCAGTAAGCATCAGAATAGGCATCTGGGGTGATTTTGCTCTCACTTTTTCGGCTATTTCAAAGCCATTAAAGTATGGGAGCATAATATCAAGGACTATTAGATCATACTGGTTCCGGCCGAAATTCTCTAGCGCTTTTCTACCATCCTTAACCCAATCTACTATGTATCCTTCATCCGTGAGGTTATACTCAAGCCCAAGAGCCAAAGTCTCCTCATCCTCCACCAATAATATTTTTTTTCCTCTAAAACTGCTATTCTCCATCATCATTCCTAAGCCGTTTCTGTTTTCTCGCCGTTTCCCTTAACAATTTGTTTATATAAAATCTTCTTGAGGATTGGTAAATCGGCATCTCTATTTTGAATGTGGTTCCTTTATTAAGTCCTTCGCTGACGACCGAAATCCTGCCCCCGTGAAATTTTATAATTCCCTTCACCCAATACAATCCCAGCCCCGTACCTTTTACATTCGGAATATTCTTGTTATCGATCCGCTGAAATTTATTAAAAATGTATTTCTGATTTTTTTGCCTAATGCCCACACCCTTATCCGTAAACTCTATCAGCAGATGCTTTTTGCCGCGTTCCAGTTTAACCGTTATATCAGGCGGTTCTATTGAATATTTCATAGCATTATCCGTAAGGTTATCGAATACAATTTGCATCGCATCCTTATCGAAAACGCATTTACACGGAGCTTCCCCTATAATTTTAACTGCACCCTCCGGAAGGCGGAACTGTTCCACAGATTCACCAATCAGCTGCCGGATCACTTCATCTGCGTTATAAACATGAAAATTATGCGCTATCCTTTTCTTCTCAAGACGGGAGATCTCAAGAATCGAATCGATCAGTTTTTTTAGCCGCTTCGAATCTCTCATCATCAGTCCGTAAAATTCTTTCTGCTTCTCCGGAGAGACACTTTTAGAATTCAATGTTTCCAGATATAGCTGGATTGAAGAAAGCGGGGACTTTAACTCGTGTGTGACATTAGCAATGAAGTTATC
>JBAYWA010000034.1:0-9694 GCA_041674325.1 Melioribacteraceae bacterium
CATTATATTCTGAGAAGTCGTTAAATCCGGCTCTTTAAGAAAAACAGAAATTTCACTCCCCGGCAATTCAGCCGTAGAGATGGATTCTTTCAGAGTTCCACCGCGCGGTACACGCCCTGCCAGTGTATGATTTTTTGAGACTCTGTTTCCGGTAGAAGTATTTATATCATATCCGCCAACCGAAATAGCTCCCTGTGAAAATCCAACAACCGTTCCGCTGATGCTTGAAAGCGGAGTCATCAGAAGAGTTCCTCCCTGAAGACTTGTAGCGTCTCCCATAGAAGAAACAGTTACATCGAATTCGGCGCCCACGCGTAAATTAGAATTCAGAGTGGCTGTAACTATCACCGCGGCTACGTTTTTCGTTTTAAGATCTGTCTGGGGAACTGTTATTCCGAATCTTCTGAGCATACTGGTTACAGACTGAATTGTGAATGATGAGCGGTAACTGTCGCCCGTACCCGCCAGGCCAACAACAATTCCATATCCTATGATCTGTTCCGAATTTCTTCCCGTCATATACGCGACGTCTTTAATTCGCTGCGAATAAATTGAGCTGCACATGAAAGAGTAGATCACTAAGAGGAATAATAATTTTGATTTCATTTTTATTACCTAGAACAACCAGTGAAATAATTTTGTTAATAATCCCGGTTTCTGATTATCGCTTATAATACCGTTGCCTTCGAATGATAATTCCGCCTCTGAAATATTATAGGACAGAACAGCGTTTTCGGGAGAAATATCGGTAGGGCGGACAATACCTTTTACTTTAATCGTCTGCTCTTCACCGTTAATGATAATTTTTTTGCTCCCTCTAATTAGCAAATTTCCGTTTGCCAACACCGAATCCACCGTAGCACTTATTTTAGTGCGGATATTTCCGGTAGTCTGGGTAGATCCTTTTCCCGAAAAATCATTATTCGAACCTACTTTGAAATCGACATTCGGCAGTGCGGTTTTATCAACGCCGCCGGAAAGTCCAAAGCCCAGATCGCTCTGCCTTCCGGCATTTGTCTGCGAATTATTGGACGCCTGCGTGGATTCCAGAACAATTATTGTTATTGCATCACCTTGTCTGTTTGCCTTCTGGTCAGAGAAAAGAGATGCGTAAGCGTTCTGCCGCATATCCTGAGAGTACAGCAATGGTGTTACAGAAAGTATCCCGATAATTATTATTCGTTTCATATTATTCTACCAATGTTATTGTATTCTTATCAACCACTCTGCCTTTGTATAATTTGTTCCCGCCCGAGTAGACACTTATAATTTCTCCGACGGAGCCGTCCTGACGAGCAACTACTTCGACCGAAACATCAACTCCCGTATTGCCGGTATGGAGCTTGAGTTTATCTCCTTTGAAAACAGCCGGCAGAGGTTCTATCATATCAGGTGTAATAATTGTCCCGGGTTTAATCAGAGTTCTGCTTCTATAATTAGTCAAATCCTCGGCTTCGCTTAAAGTTCTTCCTTCATACATTGAGACTTCCGCAAGCTTAATTTCAATATTATCAGTCCGGATAATTTCATTACGGCGGATCTCTTTCGATGAAGCGAAAACATTTTTGAATAGTCTCACTCTTATCGTCAGAATCGAATTGCTTGGAGCGCTTCCGGAATCATAAATTTTAACCGGTAGATATAGATAGTTTTTTGTGAGCCGCGATTTTTTTTCTTCATTAATTTCAATTTTGGAATATTTCACGGGAAGCTGAACAATCTGATATTCATACTTTGCATAGCCTTCAAATTTCTGGTTGAGATATATTTCCAGCCGGGCATCAAAATTCTTATCCGGACCCGCGAAGAATGCAAATAATATCGTAAGCAATCCGAGCATATTCACTTAACCTCTTTTAAGATTGTTTGCCATAGTCATCATATCTTCCACCGTCTTCACCGTTTTAGAATTGATCTCATAAGCGCGCTGAGCCGCAATCATCGAGATCATTTCCTCGACTATATCCACGTTTGAAGATTCCAGATATCCCTGGTTCACCTCTCCAAAACCCTGATCTCCGGGAGTTCCCAGCATAGGCTGACCGGAAGCAGATGATTCGGCATAAAGATTATCGCCCAGCGCCACAAGCCCGCCGTTATTCATAAATCGTGCAAGTTCGATGTTGCCGAGCACAGTCGAGCTTCCATCCAGAAGATGAGCAGCCACCGTTCCGTCTTTTCCTACGGAGAGGCTGTTTATATCCGAGGTTAAAGTAAACCCCGGTTCCAGAGTGTATCCGCTTGATGTAACGATCTTTCCCTCGGAGTTTAATTTAAATGACCCGTCGCGCGTGTAAGCAAAAGATCCGTCGTTTTTTCGGACCTGAAAAAATCCTTCACCCTGGATTGCCAGATCAAACTGATTATTGGTGGCGGTTATATCGCCCTGAATAAACAGTTTCATGGTAGAAGCGGGCTTAACTCCGTTGCCTATTTGTATCTTTGATGTGGAAGTGTCCTCAACACCCGGAACTGATGATGTAAGAGGATTAATATGCACTTGCTGATACATTAGATCCTGAAAATCAGCTTTATTTTTCTTGTATCCGGTTGTATTAATGTTCGCGATATTATTTGAGATCACTTCTATGTTAATCTGCTGAGCATACATTCCGGAAGCTGCGGTTCTTAGAGCGCGTTCTGACATTTTATTCTCCTTTAAACTTTTCCAATTTCATTTGCGTGTTCCAGAGATTTATCCAGAGCCGCAATAACCTTCTGTGTTGATTCATATTCTTTGTTGAGTTGAATCATGGCCTGCATCTCAATAATCGGATTTGTATTTGCCCCTTCCAGAAATCCCTGCGAAATGGAATAATCGGTCTCGGGCACGGCGAAAGATTCCTTTCCGTCAATCGTAAAATTTGATCCGCTTGCTCGCTGAAGTTCGCCGGCGTTATTAACATTAAGAACAAGAATGGAATCTACAGTCTTATTCCCCACTTTAATTTCTCCGGTTTTCGTAATTACTACCGTAGAATCATTACTCTGCATCACTTCTTCCATAGAGATGACACCGTTTTTACCCAGTATTTTTCTTTCATTGTTGTCAACCAGAAAACCTTCGTCCGATATCTTGAATCTGCCGTCGCGGGTTAATTCAATTGCGCCTTCCTCATTTTTTACCGCAAAAAATCCGTTGCCGGAGATTGCCAGGTCCAGCTGATTTGACGTCTGAATAATTTCGCCCTGCTGCTGGCTGGTTAATTTTTGGGTATCTACTTCACCAAATTGATTTATAATCTCGGAGAAAGGTATCTCCCTTTTGAAACCCGTAGTGCTGAGATTCGCGAGATTGTTTGCGACAACGTCAATATTCTTAGTTCTGTGTTCAAGACTTCTGCCCGCGGTATAAATTCCCTTTATCATTTATTTCTCTCCTACATTTTTCCGATTTCAAATAGTTTAAGGCGTGAAGCCAGTAGAAGTTCTCCTTTGGCAATTTTCAATTCTTTTGCCAGGGAGGAAATCTGTTTCTCGGAAACATCGAAGATCGACTTACCGTTTCTTAATTTTTTTCTCACTTCATTGAGCTTGGTATCCACTCTAGCAACGACTTTTTCTTCGCGGAGCATTGCGATTTTGTGTTTAAGAACTTTAGTTGCCCGCTGTTTAAATGCCAGGATGGCCCGCCGGAAGACAAGCGCAATAAGTACAAGGAAAGTTGCACTAATAAATAACTGATATTGCAGCGGAAGGCTGGAATAAAAAGCTGCCGCTGGATTATTTGCAGACTTCTTAATTATGTGTTCCGGTTCGGATTTGATAGTAGTCAGTGTTTGAACCGGAGCCGCAGATTGTTTTAATTTTGCTTCTTCAATCTGCCGTTTTACCAGATCATGAATATTAACCTCACTTCCGAAAGTATTGACGCTATCCACTTTTGCCGATTGAGCCGGCAATAAGGAAAATGAAACAAGCAGGGATAAAACCAGAGACTTCATATGCTCAACTTCCTTTTCATTGGGAAGATCAGATGTATAATTGTACCTTTAAGCGGAAGAGAATTAAATTCCGCGGTGCCTTCGTACTTCTTCATTAGATCCTGAATAAATTTGATCGTAACATTCTCGTTATATTTTTTCAAATCAGTCAGCACAGAAAGATGCTCGGTTGTAAAGATGGAGAGCACAACTCTCTCTTTTACATATTTTGATTGAATTATTATTGCGCCGCCCTTTTGGGCATCGGTTTTGATAATCGAGAATACACTTGTCAAAATCTGCTTGATGTCGTTCGGATCACCCAGAACCGGAGGCATATTATCCTCGAGATCCAGCTCGCATTCCAGACCCAGATTGCTGAGTGTCGCGTTGCTAATATTTTTGAATTCACGCACTAGTTTATTTATTTCGCACGGCTGACTCCTGCCGTTTTCAGGTTTATTCAGACCGGAAAATTTCACAAGTCGTTCTGTCAATTCATTTATTTTTTTTACCTGCTCTTTAATTTTATCCGTGATTTCGCCGTCAACGTTGTATTCGTTTTCAACAATATTAGTATAGCTGAGAATAACCTGCAGCGGTTCACCTATCTCTTCTAGAATTCCTTCAGCCAGCTGACCGATCGCATAAACATCGGAATCATTATTCAACTTTGACTGATAAACCTGAAGTTCGTGATAGAGTTTATTAATCGATTGCTTCTGACGGAGCGTCATAATCATAGGAATGATCATGCTAAGGAGAATTTGAATCGATTGATTCTCGAGAGAATCTTCCTGAACCTTTGATGCCGAAGTAAGCACCGAAAGCAATCCGTAGTTTGCCTTCCTGTCGTATACGGGGAAAATGATCTGGTTAAGTTTAGATCCGTTCGAGGTGAGGAGACTCAGATCCGGAATTATTGTAGCTCTTTTAGTTTCGAAGATCCAATCGAGGATTCCATCCTTGTACGCTTTATTCACCACGGCTATATGCTGCTGCGAAGCGGAGGTGTTGAGAGGAATCAGATTACTCCGCGAATCATTGAACAGAAATATTTCCACTTCTTTTGAAAACAGGATTCTGGCAACGAAATCCTGGAATATTGAATTTATCTCTTTTACACTTTCTACACTCTGAATTTTTTTCTGAAATGTATAAAGACTGTGGGCAAAGAATGAATATTTGTCCAGTAGGTCTGCATTATTTCTGTGATTCTCGAAACTTATCAGTTTCAGATCGCCCTGCGCTTTCGATTTCTTTGTAAAATATTGAAGCGACTTGTGAAAAGATTCGTATCCGGAAGTATTTTCTTTTATCAGCCTCAAATTAAGTACCTCAATGATTCAAGTTGTCCAGCCAGCGGTTCTTTATAGCTTTCTATAAATTTTCCGAGATCTGCAAGATCTTTGAAATGAAGATTTGTGAAGATATGTTCGTCCAGGTTAATAGACGCATCCCATTTCAATTCGCCCATCTGGAGTTTCTGTGTCATATAATCCGCCAGGTGAACAACAGAAGAGAGCACGGGAGCGTTCGGCGAAAGATTTGGCGTGTGGTGGCTTCTAACGATACTGCAGATAATCTCAGGAATATTCCAATTTTTGAGGAGCATTTCTCCTACCGCCTGATGATCCATGCCCAACACCTGCATTTCCGCTTCAAGAAACGGAACTCCTTTAGCTATCAGATCGGATATATTGACAAAATCAGAGTGCATAAAACGATGGACGACTGATATGCCAAGGTCGTGGAGCAATCCCGCAAGAAACGCCTCGCCACTTTTTTCCAATCCGAAATCCATTGCGACTTTTTTAGAAATAGTTGCCGTGAGATATGAGTGCATCCAGAAATTTTTCTGATCGAGATATTGATCGCTTTTGTTTTTCATCGATTCCATTAAAGACAGGGCGGAAACGATATTACGGATCTCATCATAACCGAGTATCATGATAGCAAATTCAATCGAGGCAACTCTTTTTGACAATCCGTAAAATGGCGAGTTTGCAATAGTTAAAAGTTTAAGAACAACTCCCTGATCTTTGGAAATTGCTTTAGCCAGCAGATGAGGGCTTGTATATTGATCGTTCAGAAGTTCCAATACTTCGGATAATATTTTGGGAATAGGAGAAAGAGTATTTACTTTTTTAAGAATTAGCTCTGTTCTTTCCCGCCTCTTCGAATAATCGATAGTTAATGTTTCCATGACATCCTATAAGTTTAATGATTCAAGATGACTTTTAAATAACGGTTCATATCCCGCAATGAATTCTTCCAGATATTGAAAACTTCCGAATCCAAGTATGTCGATGATATTTTCATCGAGTTCAAAATTGTTGTCCCATTCAAACGAGCCGATAGCCAATTTCTGGGTCATATAATCAGCTAAATGTATAAGTGAGGAAAGAACATGTCCTTTTTCGGCAACCGATGGATTATGATGGAAAAGCACGGCTTCGTTTATATACGGAGGGAAGTTCCATTTCTCCAGCAGGAATTCGCCTATATCCTGATGAGTAAATCCCAGTATTGTTTCTTCGGCAGCAAGAAAAGGTATCTGCTCCTTCTCTTTCAATTCAATTATTTTTTTAAAATCGGCATTCAAGAAGCGCTGAAGTACCGCAAGGCCCAGATCGTGAAGCAATCCCGCGGTAAATACCTCGCCGGATTTAGGATAGCGGAGATCATCCGCAATTCTTTTTGCGGCAGTTGCAGTCAGCAAGGAATGGGTCCAATAATTATTCTGATTCCAATCGGATGTATTTCTTGTTTTGAACGCTTCTACAAGAGAAAGCGCCACAAGAATATTTTTAATGTGCTCAAAACCGATGATGATTACCGCAAACTCAATGGTAGAGACTCTTCTGGGCAATCCGTACAGCGGAGAATTTGCCACAGCGAGCAGTTTTGCAACAATACCCTGGTCCCTTGAAATTACTTTGCAGAGATCATTTGCATTTGTTCTCTCATCATCCAGCATCATAGATACTTCTGTGATCACCTGCGGCAGCGATGGAAGATTACCGATATTCTGGAGTTTTCTTCTTATATGTTCCCGAATTTCAGGAGATCTAACTTCAAGCATTATATTCAGCCAGTTTATATTTCAGAGCACTTATTATTTTAGAGTGTATTTGAGATACGCGAGACACAGTCACATTCAGCACCTGCGCAATTTCTTTGTAGTTCAATTCTTCGTAGTAATAGAGACTGAGAATTGTCCGTTCTCTTTCTCCGAGTTCTTTCATTATTTCAATTAGTTTCTGCTTGAGGTCTTTCTTTTCAAGTATCATATCCGGCTTTTCCGCGCTTCCGGGTATTATTTCCTGGTATTGCATTCCGTCCTCGTCTCCTATTGTCTGATTCAGGGAAATATTCGACAGAGAATAGCTCGTACAACTTTCACCTTCAACAGCGTGTTCGTACTTGTCCGTGTATTTTCTAAGCTCGTCATAAATTTTTCCGCGAATGCGCTGAATGGCATATGTTTCAAACTTTGTTCCGTAATCGGGGTCAAAGCGGTCGATAGCTTCGCTCAGTCCTTCAATTCCGAATTGAAAGAAATCCCGGCGGTCCAGAATTCCATTCTGATTCAGATTTGTTTTGTGAATTACGTAATGAACAAGATTCAGGTATGTAAGAACAATCTGTTTCTTAAGATCAGTTGTTGGATTGTCCTTGTACGAAGACCAAAGAATTGCATTACTCATTTTTAGATTTTCCTGCTAAGTTCTCTGAATAGTCACTTAATTTGTTCAGCGAGTTTTTATTGATCGCTTTTATGATTCCGATTACTATGATACTGAGCATGGAAGTGAGGATGATGAAGATGACGAACGAATTGAGAAGTATTTTTTCCAACGCCATTCCTCTCTGTGTGAAATAGATTACAGAGAAGAAAAAAACCAACAGCCCGGTTTGTAATATTATTTTGTTCATGGCTTCCATTATTTTTGTTAGTAAAGTCGCAAACACTATACCACAAGCAAGGGAGACGGACTGCCATAAAAACTTGCGTTTTGGGTCAATTTAAGGGGGATTTTTAAGTATTAATTATCTGGGCTGGTTATTATTAGCCATCTGTGCGATAGTCATGAATCGCCCGGCATTATGATTAATTTCATCTGCGGCAATGGAATTTACATCGAAATTAAGTAAAAGAGCCTGATTAACAATAGATTTATGAGCCGAGGCGTCAAAACTTATCAGTCCAAGTAATTCTATCTTTTCTTTCAGAAAATGATTAACGGCAGTAGAAAGATTCATAAACGCATTCTCCCCCTCCTCCGGATCGCCGCTCTTATTTACAACCACAAATCTTTCCGCACCCGATCCGTTTTCAATCAAAAACTTTATGACCACATACGAATCCATAATAGCAGTGGGTTCGGGGGATGTGACAATAATATTATAATCCGATTTCATGAGCTGATGCAGCACAAGATCGTCCGCTCCGGCCGAAGAATCCAGGATTATATAATCATAATTATGCTGAATTTTTTTAATCGCATAGAAAAGATAATCGATTATTTCACGGCTTACGCGCGGAAAGTCGCTTCTTCCGGAATCTCCGAATATCAGATCCAGATTGGCCGAGTAATTGACAATAATCTCCTCCAGCGGCTCCGATTGTTCAAAAAAATTTGAAATCGTTTTAGAAGATGTTCGGTTAAGGAGAATATTCAGGTTGGAAAAATTGAGATCAAGATCTATAAGAAGAACTCGCTGATCCAGTTTTGAGAGCTGATACGAAAAGTTGGCCGAGAAAAATGTTTTTCCCGTACCCCCTTTTCCGGAACAGACCGAAACAATTTTGGATGATGACGGCCTTTTACCAAGTTCCGCAAGCTTTTTCAGCTCAATCAGTCTTGAAGCCTGCCCGTTCATTTGTATAATTTGCCCGTATAAACAAGATTAGCAAGAAAAGCGGGATTTACAGAAACTATATCGTCCGGGATAACCTGACCGTTTGTTAGAAACATAACAGGGATATTATGATTCACAGCCAGATTCATGATGCCGCCATATGAAACGGCTTCATCAACTTTTGAAAATATTACCGAGCTGTATTTTGTATTCTTAAATTTTTCCGCAACATCATTAAGCGTACGCGTTGAACTTGTTGCACTTACTACCAGAACGGTTTCATCAACCTGGGCCGCCTGAAGGTGTTTTTCGATCGACTCTAGACTTTTTTTACTCTTCTGGCTTCTACCGACAGTATCAATAAAAATGAGATCTTTATTCTTGAATTTTTTTATCAGTTCAGGAATCTCTTCGGGTTCATAAGCCACAGCCATCTCTATATCGCTGATCTCGGAGAATATTCTTAACTGGTCTATTGCTCCCAGACGGTATGTATCAATGGAGATTAAACCCACATTCAGTTTATGAATTATTTTGGAGATTACGGCCAGTTTGGCAATACAGGTAGTTTTTCCGACACCGGTCGGACCGACAAGCGCGATTTTATGGGTTTTCTTTTTGCTCACTTTGAAATTAGTTGTGGGAATCATAGAAGCCATGCTGGAAAGCAGATAATTTTCCAGTCCCGCTTCATCAACAAATCCCGAAGAATTTGACAAATGAGTAACAAGCATGCTTATAATATTTTTTTGAACTTCGTGCATCTGAAGCGTCTCAACTATCTCTTTTATCTCCTTATCGAAAGTCTTAACGGAGGAAGCAGCTTTATAATTTTTATTTTTTCTTTCTTCCGTAATGAGGGGTACGTTTGCTGTCGAAAAGATTTTTTTCGAAAGATCATCAAG
>JBAYWA010000035.1:0-9551 GCA_041674325.1 Melioribacteraceae bacterium
CCTAAACAGGCAACTTCACCGGTTGAGGCCATCTCAACACCTGTAGTCGGATCCGCCCCTTCGAGTCTTGTGAATGAGAATTCCGGAGCTTTAACTCCCACATAATCGTAACTGAAGGTGAAATATTCCCACGGTTCAACTTTTTTGCCCGCAATAACTTTTGAAGCGATTTCTATAAAATTTTTCTTTAGAGTTTTAGAAACAAACGGAAAACTCCTCGACGCGCGCAAATTGCACTCTATTACTTTAACGCGGTTATCCTTTGCGATGTACTGAATGTTAAACGGGCCGTTTATTTTTAATGAACGCGCTATATCGGCCGATATCTGCTTAATCTGCCTCATTGTTTCCAGATATGTCCGCTGCGCTGGAAGAACCAATGTTGCATCGCCAGAATGCACTCCTGCGTTTTCGACGTGTTCGGAGATTGCGGAACAGACAATCTCTCCGTTCTGAGCAACCGCATCAAATTCCAGTTCTTTCGCATTTACCAGATATTTTGAAATTACAACGGGATGTTCCGGAGAAACATCTACCGCCTTCTGGAGAAATCGGGTAAGCTCTATATCATCAGTCGCTATTGCCATCGCCGCGCCGCTCAAAACATAAGAAGGGCGTACGAGTACCGGATAGCCGACTTTATTTGCAAACTGAAGCGCGTCCTCAATTTTACTTAGCTTGTTCCACTCCGGCTGCTCAATGCCAAGATCATCCAGCATAGCCGAAAATTTACTACGGTTCTCCGCTTTATCGATTGAATCCGGTGAAGTGCCGAGAATTTTAATTCCGATATTGTGAAGTTTGAGAGCCAGATTATTGGGGGTCTGTCCGCCCATAGAAACAATCACTCCGCGCGGATTAAGATTACTATAAATTTCCCAGATCGTTTCAGTCGTGAGCTCCTCAAAAAACAATGTGTCAAACTGATCATAATCTGTGCTAACGGTCTCCGGGTTACAATTTATCATTACTGTTTTGTACCCCATCTCTCTTAGGGTTTTGCCCGTTATTACACAGCACCAGTCAAATTCCACAGAACTTCCGATACGGTAGGGACCGGAACCGAGAATTATAATACTCTTCTTCAGATTAAATTCGAAATCGTGAGAGGAGCAATTGTAAGTCATATATACATAATTTGTTTTAGCCGGGTATTCGGCTGCAAGCGTGTCAATATGCTGTATGAATGGATGAATATTAAATTTTTCCCTCAGAAGAAATACGTCATGAGCATCCTTGCCTATCACGTTTGCAATCTGTCGGTCGGAGAATCCGTGCTTTTTTGCCCGCAGCAATAATTCAACAGTGAGTTTCTTTTTTGAAGAAATTATCTCGTTTTCAATTTCAACGATATTCCGGATTTTATTCAGAAACCATTTATTAATGTGAGTCAATGAATGAACCCATTCAACCGAGTATCCCTGCTTGAGTGCCTGGACAACCGCGAAGATTCTCTCCTCGGTTGGATTCCGCAGCGCGTCTTCAAGTTCGTCGAATTCAACTTTTATTCTGCTTGCAGTGAGTCCCTCAACTCCTATATCCAGCATCCTCATAGCTTTCTGAATCACTTCTTCAAACTTTCTGCCGATTGCCATTACTTCGCCGACAGATTTCATGGAGGAGCCGAGCTGTCTTTTTGCGAAACGGAATTTTTTAAGATCCCATCTGGGGACTTTTATTACTATATAATCCAGAGCCGGTTCGAAGAAAGCCTTGGTTGTTTTTGTGATGGAATTTGGCAGTTCATGCAATCCGTAACCGAGCGCGAGTTTTGCCGCGACGAATGCAAGAGGGTAGCCGGTTGCCTTCGATGCCAGGGCCGAGCTTCGCGAGAGCCGAGCGTTAACTTCGATTACCCGGTAATCCTGAGATTCCGGATCCAGAGCGTATTGTATGTTGCATTCACCAACAATTCCCAGATGCCTGATGGTTCTTATCGCCACCTTGCGCAGCATATGATATTCATTATTGCTGAGAGTTTGACTTGGTGCGACGACAATACTTTCACCTGTATGAATTCCCATCGGGTCAAAATTTTCCATGTTGCATACGGTGATGCAGTTATCGTAACGGTCTCTTACCACTTCGTATTCGATTTCTTTCCATCCTTCAAGATATTCCTCCACGAGAATCTGTGATGAATAGGAGAGTGCTTTTGTAGCAAGTTTTTTAACTTCATTTTTATTCCGGCAGATTCCGGATCCAAGTCCGCCGAGCGCATAAGCAATTCTTATAATGACTGGATAACCAATCTTGCCGGCAAACTCAGTTGCCGCATCTACAGAGGAGACCGCTTTGCTGAGGGGAAATTTTACATCGATTTCAGATAGTTTATTACAGAATAATTGCCTGTCTTCGGTATTCTCAATTGCCGAAATCTGCGTTCCCAAAACCTGAACATTATATTTTCTCAGAATTCCTTCTCTCTGAAGCGCTAACCCGCAATTAAGGGCAGTCTGTCCCCCGAATCCGAGAATTATTCCATCCGGCTTCTCCTTGTCAATCACTTTTTCAACATAGTTTGTATTAATGGGGAGCAGATAGACTTTATCGGCCAGATAATCGGAGGTTTGAATTGTTGCTATATTCGGATTGATGAGGATGGTGAAAAGTCCTTCCTCTTTTAATGCTTTGATCGCCTGGGAGCCGGAATAATCAAATTCCCCCGCTTCGCCAATTTTAAGCGCCGAGCTTCCTATTATTAAAACTTTTTTGATTTTATGTTTCATTCTTCCATGAAAATTTGTTTTAAAATCCATTATTGACTTCATAGCACACAATTACTCTGAAAAATTTATATTCCTGATTCTGCCGGAAATTATTTCACATCTTTAAGAAATTCATCGAATATAAAAGCCGAATCTACAGGTCCGGGCATAGCTTCCGGATGAAACTGGACGCTCCTGAACGGAAGCTTTTCATGTCTTACCCCCTCGTTCGAGTAATCGTTCAGATTTTCAAACCAGGGCTGCCAGCCGCGCGGTAAGGATTTTGTATCAACGGCAAAACTGTGATTCTGAGATGTGACATAACATTTATTCGAGTCAACTACTTTAACCGGCTGATTCTGGCTTCTGTGGCCGTATTTGAGTTTGTAGGTTTTTGCTCCGGCGGCAAGCGAAAGTATCTGGTGCCCCATACAGATTCCCAAAGTGGGCACCTGCTTCTGGATCAATTTTTTTGCGGTAGATACAAGCTGTTTATAAACTGCCGGATTGCCGGGTCCGTTTGAGATTAGCACGCCGTCAAAATCTTCCTTCTCAACATCATAATCATACGGAACGCGCAGGACGGTAACATTCCTCTCCAGCAAATTTGTTAAAATGCTTTTTTTGCATCCGCAATCGATCAATAAAATTCTTTTCTTCCCGCTCCCATACTTCTCTACTTTAGATGCCGTTACTTTAGAGATCAGGTCTTCAATGTC
Organism: Melioribacteraceae bacterium; assembly: GCA_041674325.1. Taxonomy (GTDB): domain Bacteria; phylum Bacteroidota; class Ignavibacteria; order Ignavibacteriales; family Melioribacteraceae; genus Fen-1258. The sequence goes on from JBAYWA010000035.1 coordinate 3,428, forward strand.
GGGATTGTAGTAATTAATTTTTTCTTTTCCTATTTCGATTTTGCCGAGCATAGTTCCGTGTTCGCGGAGTATTTTTGTTAACTGCCGAGTGTCTATCCCGTATATTCCGGGAATGGCAAATCGTTTAAGCCAGGCATCGAGGCTTTCAATCGAATTCCAGTGGCTGAAAGATTCCGATTCTTCCGATACAATTAATGCCTGAACCTGTATTCTGTCGGATTCGAAATATTTTGGAAGATTGTTTTCACTGCCCGCCGGAATCTCTGAATTTCTCTTTTGATTTGGATATTTTCCCGCCACCAGTAATTTATCCCCGAAACTTGTGGGGGGTACTCCATAGTTGCCTATCAACGGGTAAGTCATAACAAGAATCTGTCCACGGTAAGAAGGATCCGTCAATGTCTCCGGATAACCGACCATCCCGGTATTAAATACAACTTCTCCGGAGATCGACTTCGAAGCTCCGAAAAGTGTTCCTTTAAAAACAGTACCGTCTTTTAATGTAAGAGTTGCGGGTTGAGTCGATGTGGTTCTTTTATTCAATCTTTTTGAACTCCTAAAACTTAATTAAGATTAACGGAGGGGAAGAGTCTAAATATTGATGCGTGAAGGTATTAAATTTTTTTCAGCGCACAAAATTTTTTCTTGAAAAAAAAACTATTGGCGGATATTTTAAACCTTCCCGGATGATTTTCGATTCAAATTTCCCCAAATATCTGATAATTGTGGTGGGGCGGGGCGAATTTGGAGGCGAACCGGTTTTAGCTTATAATCTCCCGCAATTATATTTTATATCCAATCTATTTTCCATTGAATATTTAAACCTGATACCATATGTTGAATTCAAAATAACGGAGAAACTGATTGAATTATTTTACCGGAGCCCGCACATCCCCCGAATTAAAAAAGCCTTCAATAATCATTATCTTAACTGCATTATTCTTATATTTTCTAGTATCCGGCACAAATCTGATTGCTCAGGAGAGGGGAATACTAAGGGGATTTGTAGCTGATTCTCTCACTGCCGAGGCATTGCCCTATGCGAATGTGCTGATAAAAGAATTGAACCGCGGTGCCACAACGGATTCCCGCGGTTTTTTTGTAATGGCATCGCTTCCCAACAAAAGACTGACCGTTGTAATATCATACATTGGATACAGATCAAAACAGTTTATAGTTGATGTTGAACCGTATATAGTTACAAATCTGCGGGCGCTTCTTCCCTCCACAAATATCCAGATGAGAACTATTGAATCTACTGGTGATAGAATCGCCAAAGAGAACGCGACAGACCTGAGTCTGCAAAGAATCGCAATCCGCGATCTCGAAAATCTGCCGAAAGGAGTGGAGCTGGACATTTTCCGCTCGCTTCAGACAATGCCGGGTGTTCAGACAGGCGGCGACGTCTCCGCCCGCTTTTATGTGCGGGGCAGTCCCAGCAACGAAAATCTTGTGCTTCTTGATAACACAACGATTTATAATCCATATCATGCGCTGGGAATTTTCAGCGCGATAGATCCCGACATGATTAGTTCCATGGAATTTTATAAAGGCGGATTTCCGGCGGAATATACTCACCGGCTCTCATCAGTTTTAAAGGTCGTCACCAAAGACGGAAACAAAAATTCTTTCGGCGGAAAAGCGGCAATAAGTTTACTGACCGCAAAACTTATGCTGGAAGGACCTATCCCCTCGGGATCCTTCATTATCAGCGGACGGAAAAATTATTCAGATGTTATTCTCAAAAAATTCAGAAATAATAATTCAATTCCTGCGGATTTTTATGATCTGTTCGCAAAAGTAAATTACTCGGATAATGGATTTATGCAGGACGCCAAATTTTCGGTAAGTATGTTCAGAAGCAGCGATAAGATACTGAACGATAATCCGAAGCGGGAGGATTTTACCTGGGATAACAGCACATTCGCTTTTAATTATTTTCAGGTCTCAGATTCTCCTCTTTTTTATCAACTCGATCTTTCATTAAGTACATTTAACGGAGAGCGAATACCGAATTATAGCGGGGCTAAAGGGCTGAAAAATGAGTTAACAGATTTTACAATGCGGGTGGATTTTAATTATGTCTACGACAGTAAAGATGAGCTGGGAGGCGGATTTAAATTAACCGAGGTTCATACGAATCTTATTCTCGAGAATTTCAGAGGTCAATCAACAAATACAAACACACGCGGAGTGAGCGTAAGCGCATACGCAAAATATAAAATTTTAAGGAGCTCCATTTTTGGCGCCGATGTGGGTGCCCGGGCACATGCTACCAGATTCGCAGGGGGCGGCTCATCTGTTTTTCTTGAGCCCAAAACAAGTTTTACTCTTAGATTTATTCCAGAGATAGCCATCAAAGGATCGTGGGGAATCTATATGCAGGATATTGTTACGGTTTCGGATGAAAATGAAGTCGTGTCTATTTTCGAACCCTGGATAATCACCCCGCTCTATCTCAATCCTTCAAGCGCTATTCACTATATAGGCGGACTGGAAATTACACCTGCGCCAAATTTTTCGATGAATATTGAGAGCTATTATAAGATTATGCACGATCTGGCTATTGTTAACGATCAGAAATTTTTTGAGACCGATCCGGATCTTATTTCGGGTTCAGGAAGATCATACGGCGTTGAATTTGAAACTAAGTATCAGCTGGATCCATTCAAATTTACCGGTTCATATGCCTGGATGAGAGCGTTCAAAGATGTGAGAGGCAAAGTCTATTCTCCGCGTTATGACTCACGCAGCAATGTCAACCTTTCTCTCGAAGCCGAACTGGGCAGCGGTTGGGCTGCCAGCGCCGTGTGGAGCTACACGACCGGCCTCCCCTTTACACAAATTGCCGGATATTACGACCGCCTTACAACAGATCAGCTGGCGGATAGTCAATTTTTGCTTGATTCGTATAATCCGTTTGTTCTGCTGGGAGAGATGAATACGGGGCAGCTTCCGGATTATCATCGGCTGGATCTGAGTCTCTCGAAAAAAATTCAGATAGACCGGTTGAGAATGTATATAGACATAAGCGTGCTGAATGTTTATAACCGGAATAATTTATTTTATTTCAGAAGAGATACCGGCGAGAGGGTAAATATGCTACCGTTTCTCCCATCGGTTAATTTCAAGGTGGAATTATGAGAAAGTTAATTTTCTTTTTATTAACAGCTGCGGGTTTCATTATTTCGGTTTCCTGCGACGATCAGGTTGATCCCAAAACTGAATTCAGAGAAATCTATGCATTGAATTGTGTTATAAAAGGGGATACATCTTTTCAGGTTGCTACGGTAACCCGGTCATATAATATTGACGGTTTTGATCCGCTGACAAACACTAGTGATCCGTTTATAAAAGGTGCAAAGATAAAATTGACTTATCAGAGCACCGGAGAAACTCTCTACTTCAGGGATACGACTCTAGTAAGACCGGAAGATTCCAGGTATAAAACCCCGATGAGCTATTATTATATTAAAAATTTCAAACCCGGTTATGAGAGCCCGATAAGCATAGAAGCAGTTCTACCAAATGGAAAAGTACTTACCGCGAAATCAACCACTTTGTTCATTTCCAGGTGGGCGATAGAGGATAAATTATATACTATACCTCTCGCAGTTTTCGGGAGATACCTGGTGTTCAACTGGAATGCCGCAACACCCAGCACCAAGGACGAAAAAATTTATTACGTTCCGGAATTAATAATCAAATACGCAAAAATTGAGAACGGGAACCAGATCGAACTCCAGAAAAAGGTTCCTCTTTATTACATATCCGGTGAGAGCGGAGAGTTTCCCCTCTACCCGTCGATTCAGAGCAATGCCACAAACGTGCATTTCGATACGTTAATGATAAGAAGATCACTGGAAGAGATCTCTGCCGGGGATCCGAATAAGCAGAACTATATAATACATAATGCGGTTTTCCGTCTTCTGATCACCGACAGAAATTTGGCGGTTTATTATGCTGCTCAAAAAACTTTTATGGATGAATTCTCGGTCCGGGTTACCCAGCCGGAATTTTCAAATATAAACGGAGGTTTGGGGATTTTCGGCACTATGAACTCTACCCAGATTGAAGTTCCGATCAAAATGGATTATATAAAAAAATTCGGCTACCGTCCCTTCTGAAATTATTGCCGGGTTGAGAACTCCTTTTCGGCCCGGCAGACTTCCTATCCTGCCGGAATAATTTTTAGCACTTCAGATAAATATCCGGATCGTCATTTTGCGCACGTGATGCCCGGCAAATTCATTTTTTGAAAGAAATTGTATATTTGCCCCCAGATATTCAGTGCAAGGGAGCTCCACGGCTGGTAATTCCTTTGTACAGATAGATACGGAGGGAGCGTTTTAACGCTCCCTTTGTTATTTTAAATGAAACAATCTGGAGCTGAATGTTCGCTAGATTTAAACCGTATGCAATCATCGGTCTGACGCTGGCACTATTTTACGGATGCGCCTCTTCTCCCCGTTTTACGACCGACAATAAGAGATTTGAAAATAAATCACCATCGCGATTTGAATCTAATTCCGACGATGAGAATTCAGATGCTCTTGAAACGGTGGTCGGTACGGCTTCATATTATGCGGATAAATATCATGGACTTATTACATATAATGGGGAGGTCTATGATATGTACGGATTAAGCGCGGCACACCCGACTTATCAGATGGGGACGGTTGTAAAGGTTACCAACTTATCGAACGATAAAAGTGTGATAATTAAGATAAATGACAGAATGCCGTTCCGTCCGGACCGGATAATTGACCTCTCGCTGGGTTGCGCTAGGGAACTTGATATGGTAAATGCGGGTATTACCGAAGTAAAAGTGGAAGTTCTGGAGTGGGGGAGAGGAAAAAAATAAAAAAAACACGAATCCTTTCTGCTCCTTTTTCATCAAATATTGTATCATTATAAAGAATCGAGAAAATGACTATTAAAAAAGTTTTACCTGTTCTGGGCGGTGCTATATTGGGATATGCATTTTACTATTTCATCGGCTGCAGAACCGGCTCCTGTCCTCTTACGGGCAATCCTTATATTTCAACATTGTACGGAGCGGCAATTGGATTGGTTTGGCTGATCCCTTCCAAAAAAAAGAGCGAAGAGGGAACAAAATAGTTCTCCTGTTTAAAACAAATTATTAACTTGATAACGAAAAAAGAGGAATAAAATGGCAGAAAAAAATTCTAAAGAAAAAAATAAATTCGGCGGAATATCTAAGAAACATAGAAGCTGGATCTACACAGGTTTTTTTATCGGTGTAATTGTACTCTTATTCGTGTTCAATAATTCGGATTATCTGTTCGGCAGAAATGAAGAGAACGGACCCTATCCGCCCAACTATATCCCGTCATCGCAAAAATCAACCGCGCTCGCACCCGATTTTACGTTGCCGACTACAGACGGAAAGACTATTAAACTATCAGATCTGAGAGGAAAAGTAGTGATTCTGGATTTCTGGGCAACCTGGTGTCCGCCTTGCCGGAAGGGAATACCGGATTTGATTGAACTCAAAAAGAAATACGGCTCTAAAGGATTTGAAATTATAGGAGTTTCGGTTGATACTGATACTAAGGACGAAGTAGTTCCGTTTATGAAAGAGAAAGGAATTAATTATCCTGTAGTTTACGGAAATATGAATGTTTATCAGCAGTACGGTGGAATTCGTGCAATACCAACTTCATTTGTTGTTGACAAACAGGGAAAAATAGTCGCATCATACGAGGGATTAATTCCACATTCGACTTATGAAAATCATATCAAGAAACTTTTATAATTAAATGAAATTAGTATTAAAAAGAACCCCTCTGCGCGAGGGGTTCACTGTTTTAAAGAAGTGATGATCAGTGATGATGATCGAAATCCTGATGCAGATTTTCCCTAACCTCAAGATACTCACCGAATTGCAGAAGTAGGTCCCAGGAATATATCCCGTAATTATATCCGTCTTTCCAGAGGATCTGGATGGCATAATTGCCCACCATCTCAATTTTCTCAACTTCATAAGCTTCCGGCTTCAGAGGTTCCCGCTTTGGAGGAGCGTAATGCTTCCACAAAATTGTTTCCCCCTTATTTCCGGCATCCGGCGTTTCATCCCTTAAAAATTTTAACGGATACTTTA
>JBAYWA010000036.1:0-9502 GCA_041674325.1 Melioribacteraceae bacterium
CAGTCCGTAAAATTCTTTCTGCTTCTCCGGAGAGACACTTTTAGAATTCAATGTTTCCAGATATAGCTGGATTGAAGAAAGCGGGGACTTTAACTCGTGTGTGACATTAGCAATGAAGTTATCGTACAATTTTGTGAGTTTAACCTGCACCGTCAGGTTTCTAAAGATCAGAAACATCGCCGTGGCAATTAGCACAATCAATATTATCCCCCCTACGAATACGAGTACATTTGGACTATCGATTACTATTTGCGGCGAGAGTTTATCTCCCACCTGTTCAATTATCAGATAATTAACCACATACCAGTAGATCCATAGTCCAAGAAGTCCAAGCCAGGCAAACTGGGCAAAGATAAAAGCAAAAATCAAAAAAAGGAGCGAACGGTTTTTTTTCATTCAGTTCAGCACATGCTTTATTGTTGGAAATACTATAATACGACCCCGATCCTTTTCAAAAGAACCCCCGCCAAAAAGCGGGGGAGAGTAGATTCGGAGCTGTTTAATTATACGTCGGCAGAAAAGAGTATTTTTTTGAATAGAACATCATCTGTTTTGTGAAATCATCCGGATATTCAATCTTAACATCAATTATCTGATTTCCGTTCATCACAGGAACAAGTTCTGGATTAATAAATCCCGCATACGGAGAAATATTTAATTTTTTATACCGGCTTAATACTTCCTTATGTATTTCCGGATCTACTTTTACTCCGTAATTTTCAACCAGGTCTTTTCCAGCATTATAATTTCCCTCCGATTTAATTTTCTGTATCTCTTTGAGGAGTACTCCGAACAGATTTTTCAATTTTTCATAATCATTGATCACAAAATAAGTTTTCCCTTCTTTTATCTTCTTTTCAATTATTCCCGTCTTCCCGCCGGGCAGTTTCTCCTGTTTTCCTTTTTCGAATGCCCACATTGCAATAAGCTGACGGTTTCTCATATGTGCTTCTTCTACATTTTCGCCCGGCTGAACGCGTGCAAGCTGAACCATAAGCCCGTTTCTTATATAACCGTCGTAAGCCGATTTCCCGGCCTCAAGAGAGGGGATTACTCCGATATCGATCAGCTTCGGATCGAGCAGATAATAAAGAGCCACGAGATCCGCGCGAGCTTCTTCCAGGGTTGAGTAATAATTTTTAAGCGTTGAATGCGGTTCCGCCACACCCGGATTCAGCTGCCCTGAAGCGTGACCGATAACTTCGTGCATATCGGTGTGAAGATCGTCCGCCAGAGCTCCGTATTTTTTTGAACGGTCAACTTCCTCCTTCGAAAAAGCAAATTCTTCAAGCACCCCGCTCGTGTTGGAGAACATATTATAAGAGTGAACAATGTTTCCCATATTTACTGATTTTGAGCCGTGTTCTTTGCGAATCCAGTTTGAATTGGGAAGATTTACTCCTATCGGAGTTGAGGGGGAGGCATCGCCGGATTCTACCAGAACAGTTATGACCTTTGCGCTTATTCCCTTCACATTTTTCTTTTTATGTTCGGACATTATAGGAGCATTGTCTTCGAACCACTGAGCATTATCACTGATTGCTTTGATTCTCTTAGTGGCTTCATTATCCTGAATGGAGACGTATGACTCATAAGTTGCCCGGTAACCGAGGGGATCGTTGTACGTTTCTATAAATCCGTTTACCACATCTATGACAGATGATGTATCCTTAACCCATGCAATATTGTATTCGTCCCATTTTTTAAGATCGCCTGTTTCGTAATACTCTATTAAAAGCTCAAGAGCTTTTTTCTGCTGATCATTCTCCGCAACCAAAACCGCCTTACTCAACCACTCAATAATTTTTCTGATTGCCGCCGCGTAGATGCTGTTCGCTTTATAATGCCTTTCTACCATTTCGCCCTTCAGCTTTACCAGCTTGGAATTTAACCCGTGCGATACCGGCCGCGGATCATCCGGATTTACGGTTTTATTATAAAACTCTTCCACTTCTTTTTGAGTTACCCCCTCGTAAAAATTGACAGCGGAGGATTTCACAAGGTCATATTTCGGGTCCTGATTCACTTTCATGGCATCTACCGCCGGGTCGAATATAATAGGCAGCAGATTTTTTACCAGGTCATCCGGACGTTCATTGTTCTGCAGCGGTAATTCATATTCATCCGAACCGACTATCAGTTCCTTAAAATATTCCCGAGAGAATTCGGGTATAAATTTTTTGTTTGCATAATGATGATGGATTCCGTTTGAGAACCATACTCGTTTAGTATAAGTCATAAACTTTTGAAAATCCTGAGTGGTTCTGTCTCCCGTATACGTTCTTACAACAGCTTCCAGAGTGCGTCTTATGTATAAATTGTGTTTATAATTCTGATCATAAATGATATCACGTCCCGACAGGGCCGCCTGGTAGAGATAATACGCAAGCTGTTTCTGCTGCAGCGAGAGTTCATCAAATCCGGGCACCTGATAACGCTGTATCCTCAGATCTGCGAACGATTCAGTAAAATATTTGAAATTGTCGGGTTCTATTTTTTTTTCCGAACTGCAGCTCATTGTAATAATTCCTAAAGTGATGTATAAAATATTTCTTAATTGACGCATATATTTTCCGGTGTTTATTTATTATTGTCTATTAGAAAAATATAACTTTTGAACACGCCAAACAATGCGAAGAGGCGGAGATAGAGGGAAAATTTATGAATGTGCAGATATTCGGGACCAAAGGGTGCAGCGAGACTCGTAAAGCCGAGCGGTATTTCAAAGAGAGAGGAATTTCGTATCATTTCCGCGATCTTAATGAAAAAGGGATTGCCAAAGGAGAGCTTGACAATATTACGCGCAAATACACGCTTGAAGAACTACTTGACAGGGATGGAAAACAGTTTAAAAAAAGGAATCTTCAGTACATGGTTTTTGATACTGAAACCGAGTTGCTGAACGATCCGCTCCTACTCAGGACGCCCATAGTAAGGAACGGAAAAGAGACTACCGTTGGATACACGCCGGAGCTATGGAAAGGATGGTTATAATATTTTCCTCTTTTCAAGTTCTTCTTTCAGATTCTCGTATGAAGTGAACTGAACTCCTCCCCACCCCATTCTTTTAGCCGCTTGAACATACGCGGCAATATCATCAATATAAAAATGTTTTGAAGCCGGCTGACGGGTATATTCCTCCACCGCCCTGTAAATCTTTCTTTCAGGCTTTACAGATCCTGCCTCATGAGATAGAATCTGCTTATCGAAATATTTAAGGAATCCGTAATTGCCCCACCCGCGTTTTTGATGTATTGGATTTGTGTTGGAGAGAATTACGAGCTTGTATCTTTTCTTCAATTCGGGAAGAAGGTTAACAACTTTTTTATTTACCGAAAATATCCGTGAAAATGAATTGGAGAATTGAACTCCCGTCATCTTATTGTCGGTCCATTTAAGCATAATCCCGAGAAATTCATCCGTGCTTAATTTGCCGCTCTCGTATTCCCTGTGAAAATGATAATTCTTTTTATACTTCCGGGCGAATTTATCCCCAAGTCCGTCTTGAATTCCATTCAGCTTTTTAATAAAGGGCGTGTAGTCGAATGGTATAAGGACATTTCCGAGATCGAAGACTATTACAGAATATTTTTTCATGGATCATTCATTACACAGTTGATTGAATACGACAAATATAAAGGAAGAAGAGAAGATTGTGATATTGCAAGGATAAAAGCCGCGGTCTTCTCTGACCGCGGCCATATACATCAATAAATAGTTAATATTTGCTTACTTGCTCAATCCCAGATCTTCGGCCGTGGAATCCGGTAGAGCCGTTTTTTTATTTATTTTAAGCAGCACGCTGACTTTTTTGAATAATAACGGGATCCTGACCCGGTATTCCTCCACCTTAGTATATACTACTGGAACAATCAGAAGCGTAAGAAGAAGAGAGCTGGTTAAACCGCCTATCAGTGCCCACGCTAAACCGGATTTCCACTCGGCTCCGGAACTGCTCGAAAGACCGATCGGAAGCATAGCAAAGATCATGGTTAATGTTGTCATAAAGATCGGTCTGATTCTCATTCTAACCGCATCGATTAGTGCATCGAATACGGATTCCCCCTGGGCGCGCATAAAATTTGTTCTGTCGATTAACAGAATCGCATTTTTTGCCACCAATCCGGTGAGCATTATCAATCCCAGGATCGTAAAAATGTTAAGGGCCTTCATTGTTAAACCGAGGGCCAGCAGAGCGCCTATCATAGCAAGCGGAATCGAAAATAAAATTACAAACGGATATACAAACGAATCATATAGAGCAACCATCACCATATATGTGAATAAAATAGCCGCAAACATAGCCAGAGCCAGATCCGCGAATGAATCGCGCTGGGCTTTAACATCACCCTGAAACGAATAAGTTACTCCGGACGGGAATTTGAAATTTTTGAATTTTTTCTCCATCTCCTGAGAGATCGTGCCCGTAGTCTGTCCGCCCTGCACCTGGGAGAAAATTGTTACCGCCGCGCTTCTTGCCTGACGCGATAATTTTGTAGGTCCGGTTGCGCGATAGATATTCGCAAACTGCTTTAAATATATCTGTTGCCCTTTTCTATTAGTGAAACTTATATTTCCGAGATTATCCGTCTTTGAGCGGTCAAACTGATCCAGAACAATTCTTATATCATATTCCGTATCTCCGTCGCGAAGTGTCGTATTGTCATCACCCGTCAGAGCAACCTGCAGAGTCTGTCCTACCTCCGCCACCGATAATCCGAACGAGGTCATTTTTCTTCTGTCTATTTCAACTCTTGTTTCGGGATTTCCATCTTCAGCGGAGAGGCGCACATCGGCAGTTCCCGGAATTGTCTTAATAATATTTTGGAGCGCGCGGGCTGTTTTCAGAACTTCGTCGTATCCCGGTCCGTTAACGATAAGCTGGATGGGCGTCTGATTTGCCGTGCCGAAAATTCCGATCGGATTTATCCTAACTTTAACACCGGGTATTCTCTGAACAAGCTGTTTAATCTCATCTCCCACCTGATCGGTAGATTTAATTCTGGCCTCCCTCGGGACGAGAGTAACCGTAATTTCAGTAGCATTGCTGGAGGCGAATCCAACCATTCCCTCTGTTGAAGCGCCGACATTCGAATACATTCTTGCGACTTCCGGCATTTTTCCGATCATTTTTTCAACCTGCTGGGAAACAATATTAGTCTTCTCAATCGTGGTTCCCGGAGCCAATTCAAGAGTAACCGCAAATTCACCGCGGTCCGCCTGAGTCATAAATTCCGCTCCGATAAAACCGAGGGGAATAAGAGCAAAAGACGCGATGAACGCAATTGAAGTAAGTAGCGCAACTTTAATTCTGTTTTTTAAAGCCCACTTCAGAAGCACTACATATTTTTCGGTGAACTGTTTAAATTTACTTTCGAACCATACCGCAAATTTACCGAGAATAGTTCTTGACGTAAGCCGTTCCAGTTTAGCGAATCTTGATGCCAGCATTGGAGTAACAGTAAATGAAACAAATAAACTCATTAAAGTTGAAACAACTACTACCGCGGAAAACTCACGCAAAATATTTCCGACAATTCCGCCAACCAGAGTAAGAGGGAGGAATACAGCAACATCCACAAATGTAATTGCGAGGGCGGCAAAACCAATTTCATTTCTTCCCCGCAGTGATGCGGTACGGCTCTCTTCCCCCTTCTCCAGGTGATGGTAGATATTCTCCAGAACCACTATTGAGTCATCCACCAGAATACCGACAACTAGGGAAAGTCCGAGCAGTGTCATCAAATTCAACGTAAAACCGAGAGCCCAGATGGCTATAAATGTGGAGATCAGTGAGCAGGGAATTGCAATCAATACGATCACCGAATTTCTTACGCTGTGAAGAAACATGAGCATAACGATGGAAACTAGGAGTACCGCTAGAGCAAGATCTTCTTTTACCGCGTTAGCCGCGTCGATAGTAAAGAGAGAACCATCCTGCGCTATTTCAAATTTAAGATTATTGTTTTTATAAACCGCTTCAATCCTCTGAATCTCCTCTCTTACCAGTCTGGCAACCTCAACCGCATTCGCATCGGATTGTTTCTGAAGGATCATTCCTATTGTGTTGCGAAAATTTATACGTGAGATATTTGTATAATCTTTTATTCCGTCTTCAATTTCTGCAACATTTGAAAGTTTTATTTCCCCGCCAAGTCTTGATTCGCCGATGGAAAGATTCTTAAGGTCATCAACCGAAGTCAGCTTTCCGGCTACCCTGACTATAAACTGTCCATCCCTGTCTTTAATTTTTCCGGTCGGAAAATCCAGATTGGCGGCTTTAACCATTTGCGTCACCTGGGGTATCGAAAGGCCATAGGCGCGGAGTTTCTGAAGATCCAGATTAACTTTGATCTCCCTTTCTTCTCCTCCCACAAGTACGATCTGACCGACTCCGGGCACTCGCGAAAGAAGGGGCTGAAGTTTATCTTTTGTAAACTGGTAAAAAGTTTTTGAATCCATATTGGCCGATACGCCCATTCTCAGGACCGGAATTTCATCCAGAGCAAATTTAGAAATTGTGGGGGCTTTAGCCGCGCTTGGAAGCTGGGATGTAATTTGTCCCACTTTCCTCTGGGCGTCCTGTAGAGAAAGATCCGTATTGGCAGACTGCAAAAGCTCTATTATAACGAACGAAACACCTTCCGAGGATGTAGAGCGGACATCGTTGACTTTGTCCATTCCAGAGACCGCATCCTCAATTAATTTTGTCACACCCGTTTCAACCTCGTTCGGAGATGCTCCGGGATAAATTGTAGTGATTGTTAAAACCGGCGGAGATATCTTGGGCAGCAGTTCATACTGAAGCTGGCGGAACGCAAATAAGCCCAGAACCATCAGCGCGGAGAAGATAATTATTATCAGCGATGGTCTTTTTATTGATAATTCTGTAATTGTCATTTTAAAAATCCTTTTTACTTATTTAGTATCTCAACTTTTAAATTATCCACAAGATTGTTCTGCCCGTTTACCACTATAGTTTCACCCGCCATTAATCCCTGAAGTACCTGAATATAGATGCCGGATTGACTGCCTACAGTCAGACTGCGCAATTTTGCAATTCCGTTCTCCACAACAAACACCTGCGGCTGTTTTACGCTTCCCACCAGCGCCTCTCTGGGAACAACAATCGATTCTCTGTTTTTCAGCGAAACAAATTCAACTCTGGCAAACATTCCGGCTTTGAGCGGATTCGCTCTTTCATTGCTTATCACAATTTCAACCGGAAAAGTGTGGGCTTCATCCCCTTTTGAACTGATAGATTCAATTCTGCCTTTAAATTTAAGTCCCGGATAAACGTCAACCGAAACACTGACTTCATCTCCGACTTTAGTAAGAAATGCGTCATTCTCTGGAATGTTTAGTTTTACTTTTAACCTTCCGATATCCACAATGTTGGCCACAAGAGTGGCCTGAGGGGCGCCCTGTACCATCGAACCGATATCTACATAACGAGCTGTGATATATCCGGATATTGGAGTTTTTATCTGTGTGTCGCTCAGTTGTCTTTTTGCCATGATGTATTGAGATTCCGCTACAGCAGCGCCAAGCTTAACCTGGTCCAGTTGGGAATCCGAAACCGATTTCTGCTGATAGAGAGATTGAAATCTTTCATAATCCTTTTTCGCCTTTTCGTAATTGGCCTCGGCGCTCATATACGCTGCTTTTTTTAATTCATCATCAACCTGAAAGAGAACAGATCCCGCCTGTTTGTAATCCCCGACTTTTGCGAAAACCGCAGTAACTTTTCCCGAGGTTTCGGAGATAATATTTACATCATTATTAGCTGTGATTGTCCCGACCAGATTTAATGATTCAGAGAGTTCTTTTTTAGAGACTTTTTCAACCGAGACATAATAAAGATCTTTAATGCCGCCGGCAGTATTAGCCGCCATCTTTTTCTTATTCATAAAAAGCACGGCGGTAATGATTCCCAGAATCACTATCACCGAGACTATTGCTTTCCAATTCTTCATAATTTGATTCTCCAAATGATTTAAATTTTTATTTGCCTATCGATTTATCTAATCTTGCTTTAGCCAGTTCATAATCTACAATTGAATTTGCGTAGTTGATTTTCGCGGTCGACTGAGCGGTTTCCGCGTCAATTACTTCCGAGCCGGTTGCCAGTCCATTTTTAAATTTATTAGAAGTAATTCTCATATTTTCGTCGGCCTGTTTAACGGACAATTGAGAAATCTCTATTTTCTTTTTCGATTGGTTCATATTCAGATAATTCTGAGTTACCTCTAATGTGATATTGTCTTTAATGATTCCAAGACCGTCAACCGCCTGTGCCAGCGCCGCTTCCGCCTGTTCAGTCTGATACGCGGTGGTAAGCCAATCCCATATATTCATACTAACGTTTATCCCCGCGTCCCAGGTATCTTTGAATTCATCTTTTGATGGGAAAATTCTCTGATTCGGTCTGCTGTAATAATAATTGCCATATAAACTTATCTGCGGATACCAGGAAGATTTTGCCAGGGTAACACCTGCCTGTCCGGCTTTTATTCTGTAATCTGCCGACCTGATCTCATTACGTTTTTCGACCGCGGACGCAATCAATTTGTTCAGTTTATCATATTCCGCAGGAGTCATATCAGCCGCTGAGACAATTTCAATTTCCGTATCAAGCGAAATGCTTAGCGTGCTATTGAGGGCAACCATCGCCAGTTTCGCGGCATTTTCGGCGTCAACTTGTCTAAACATCATATCGGAAAGCTGAACTTCCAGTTTGAGAAGATCATTTCCGGTCATCATTCCCGCTTTAACTAAATTATTAGCGTCATTGAGATGCGCTTTAACCATCTGAACATTTTCATCCATAACTTTTTTCATCTGGGCGGCTTTGAAAAGATTCCAGTAAGCATTCTTGATGTTGAAAACCAATTCAGTTTTATCTTTGTTGAACTCCTCCTCCGTAGCGTTGGCAGTATACTCTGCAATAGCCGAACTGCTGGAGAGTCTGAATCCCGTGAACAACGGCTGAGCAAGCGTAAGCTGAGTCACATAATTGTCCAAAATTGTTGGCGCGATTGTGATTGGGCCGGAAGGACCCTGAATCGAAAACGGCTCAACTTCGCTGAGTCTTCGGTAAACTGCAGAAAGTCTCAGTGATGGAAGGCGCAATGCATTAACCTCGCTCACTTTTGCGGCGGAAGATTTTGACTTCATCAGTGAGGAATGAAGAGTCTTGCTCTTCTGCAGACCTATCTCAACCGCCTGTTCGACCGAGAGAGATAGTCTTTCCTGAGCGCTAATATTTACGGCAACTAAAAAGAGGCCGGAGATTAAAAGCGCGGATTTAATTTTCAATCTGATCATATAATAGGTTCTCCATAATATTCTTTCATTTTATTAATGTTTTATACTTTCTTCTTCCGTCGGTTGTAAAAATCCCCTCAAAAAGTATTTTCACCAAATCCTGAAAAATCTGATCCGCAGAAATTGGAAGCCGGGCAAGAACTTCGGGATTTACCAGGCTGTGAATTGCCGAGAC
>JBAYWA010000037.1:0-9422 GCA_041674325.1 Melioribacteraceae bacterium
ATTCAAGCGGGGGGAGTATAACTGATTCGGAAAAATTAATCTCCGTGCTCGGTCTCACTTCGGAAAATATATCAATACAGCCAGTTGTTGATAAAACTCTTGAAATGCTCAGCGGTTCATTTAAAGGACTAAATGAAAATATTACTGAGGAAAATTTACAGTCAAGGATAAGGGGTCTCTATCTGATGGCCTTATCGAATAAGCATGGGTACATGTTATGCACCACAGGAAATAAATCGGAAATTGCCACCGGATATGCCACTCTTTACGGCGATATGTGCGGAGCACTGGCCGTAATAGGAGATCTTTACAAAACTCAGGTATACAAGATTGCGGAATTTATAAACCGTGATACGGAAATCATTCCCCGGGAGATAATAGAAAAAGCGCCCTCCGCGGAACTAAGGCCGAATCAGAAAGACCAGGATTCGCTTCCGGAGTATGAGCTGCTTGATAAGATCCTGAAGATGTATCTCGAGGAGCAGAAAGAATTTGAAGAGATCGCACGGGTGATAGGGAACTCAGAGCTCGTCTATAAAGTATTACGTATGGTCGATTTAAATGAGTTTAAAAGAAAACAGGCGGCTCCTGTTTTACGCGTATCGACCAAAGCGTTTGGTTACGGAAGAAGATATCCTATCGTTCAGGGGTGGAGAAGGTAATCCCAGCTGTAATTATTCCAAATTTTATCTATTTCAGAATTAAAAATGAGAGACAAATGAATTTGATAAAAATATTTGCAATCGGCTTAATATTTATCACAAATACTATTTTCGGGCAGACCGATCTTGTAAAGATAAGGTTTCCTCAGAATAACCTTAAGTTAAATTCGGCTTCACAGTTTAATGCTTCTCTTGAGGCAGTCATTGAGGATACGTGGCATATCAATTCGAATAAGCCGAATGATGATTTTCTGATTCCTTCCATGGTTATTGTGAAAAGCGGAATTGTAAAACTTAACAGAGTTATCTATCCGGCAGCAGAGGATCTGAAACTTGAGTTCTCGGATAAACCGGTATCAGTTTACGGAGGCCAGATAAAAATCGGTTTGACTTTCTCAGTCGAAAATAGTGTTCTCCCCGGACAATATACTATCCCTGTTAAATTCAGTTATCAGGCGTGCAACGATCAGACCTGTATGCCGCCGACGGATGTAACAGCAAATCTCCTGATAGAAGTAGTCAGCGGCACTACGAAAGATGATGTTAACAGTCAGGAGACAGTGAAAGTTAATTTGGGTGGAGGAATAGAAACTCCTATTGCAGATGAGAAACAGGCCGGTGATACGAAAAGTGCCACCGGAACCGTAAGGCAGGATGATGATTCTATCGGGTCGACTCTTGAGAAGAGCGGTTTATTTTTAAGTCTGATATTTGTTTTTATAGGAGGACTTGCCCTTAATCTTACCCCGTGTGTATATCCTCTTATACCAATCACAATCGGTTATTTCGGAGGACAGAGCGAGGGGAAGACAAGCAGACTTTTCTTCCTCGGGATACTTTATGTTCTGGGAATGGCCCTTACTTATTCTGTAATTGGAGTTGTCACTTCTCTAAGCGGTGCTATTTTCGGTACATTAATGCAGAATATTTATGTCATTATCGGCATCGCGCTTCTGTTTGTTGTGCTCGCATTAAGTCAGTTTGGAGTTTATGAGTTTAAACTTCCCGATTCATGGGTGATGAAAGCCGGCGGGGCTAAGGGAGGCGCTTTCGGTGCTTTCTTTATGGGTCTGACAATGGGAATAGTTGCCGCTCCATGTATCGGACCATTTGTTCTCGGATTGGTGACCTATGTAGCGGCTAAAGCCGATCCCCTCTACGGATTTCTAATGTTTTTCGTACTTGCTTTAGGACTAGGTTTCCCATATCTGCTGCTCGCATTATTCTCCGGAAAGATTAAAAAACTTCCCCGCGCGGGAGATTGGATGGAGGGGGTAAAACATATCTTCGGATTCCTTCTCCTCGGAATGGCAATTTATTTTATAGGTCCGTTACTTCCCAAAGGGATAAATCATTATCTCCTTCCGGTATTCGGAATTTTAGCATCGCTCTATCTTTTGTTTATCGATAAGATGGCAAATAATATCAGAACATTTCGGATTGTCAAAGTTGTTTTTTCAGTGATAGTTATAGCACTCTCGGTTTATGCTTTGATTCCGGGCGAAAAGAGAGAGCCAGAATGGCAGAAATTCAGCGAAGAGAAGTATGCCCTTTCAATGAACAATAATGAGAAGATGGTGATCGATTTTTACGCTGACTGGTGTATTCCTTGCAAAGAATTGGATGCGCTTACTTTCTCTGACCAGGCAGTTCTGGCTGAGATGCAAAATTTTACGAATTATAAAGTCGATATGACTCAAACTGTCTCCGAAGAAACCGAGAAATTGAGGATTAAATTTAAAATTGTCGGTATGCCGACTGTTTTGATCATTAATTCGAAAGGGGAGGAGGTTGAAAGGCTCACAGGGTTTGTAAATGCTGAAGAATTTCTAAAAATGATTAAAAAAGCAGACTGAATATAGATTGCTAATCCTTATAAGCTTTCATATTTTTGGTGCGCTAAATAAAAACTAATTATAAATAATATTGAGTTGCGATAATGGCACAAGAAACAGAGAAGGAAACGCTTGATCTTAAAGAGGTAACAATCCGTTTTGCGGGCGATTCGGGTGATGGGATGCAGCTGACAGGGTCACAGTTCAGCGATACCACCGCATTGATGGGAAACGATCTGGGAACACTTCCGGATTACCCGGCCGAAATCCGCGCCCCCGCCGGTACGCTCTACGGCGTTAGCGGTTTTCAGGTACATTTCAGTTCGAGTGATATACATACACCGGGTGATACCCCGGACGTTCTGGTGGCTATGAATCCGGCCGCGTTGAAGAAAAATCTCGCGGACCTTAAACGTGACGGAATAATTATTGTTAACACCGATTCGTTTGATGCGAAGAATTTAAAATTAGCCGGATATGATAAAAATCCGCTCGAAGATGAAACGGCACTGGATGGATATAAAGTTTATCCGGTTCCAATTACAACACTTACCTCCTCCGCATTAAAAGAGAGCGGACTGAGCATTAAAGACATCAACAGATGCAAAAACTTTTTTGCTCTCGGTTTGATGTACTGGCTTTATAACAGGCCTCTGGATGCGACTCTGAGCTGGTTGAATTCCAAATTCAAGAATAAACCGGCAATTCTTAATGCTAATGAGATAGCGCTTAAGACGGGTTATTATTTCGGCGATACGACAGAGATTTTCGAGAATCGCTATACAGTTGAGCCTGCAAAGCTGAAAAAGGGTACATACCGGAATATATCCGGTAATGAAGCAACCGCTCTCGGTTTGGTGACCGCATCAATAAAAAGCGGATTGCCATTGTTCCTCGGTTCATATCCAATTACACCTGCTACAGACATTCTTCAGTTTCTTGCATCATATAAAAATTTTGGAGTTAAGACATTTCAAGCCGAGGATGAAATTGCCGGTATTACCTCAGCAATTGGCGCCGCATTCTCCGGTGCCCTTGCTGTAACAACTACCAGCGGTCCGGGTGTTGCATTAAAAACCGAAGCTATCGGCTTGGGTGTGATGACAGAACTTCCCTTAGTGATAGTTAACGTTCAGAGAGGCGGACCAAGTACAGGTTTGCCGACAAAAACCGAGCAGGCAGATCTGCTGCAGGCTGTATATGGCAGAAACGGCGAAGCTCCAATCCCGGTGCTAGCCGCGGCTACCCCAAGCGACTGCTTCTATATGGCTATTGAGGCATGCAGGATCGCGGTAAAATATATGACCCCGGTAATGCTTCTAACAGACGGTTATATCGGTAATGGCACCGAACCATGGCGTATTCCTCACGAAAATGAGATACCTGACATTCCGGTTAAATTTGCTACTGAATCTGAAGGATTCGCACCTTATTCAAGAGATGAAAATCTTGCCAGACCCTGGGTAAAACCGGGTACACCAGGACTTGAACACAGAATCGGCGGTCTGGAAAAAGCGAATATTACTGGAAACGTAAACTACGATCCTGCAAATCATGATTTCATGGTTAAACTTAGAGAGCAGAAGATTCAAAATGTAAAAAATGATATCCCAGATCTCGCTATACAGGGTGATGCTGAAGGCGAACTTCTGGTTCTGGGATGGGGCGGAACATACGGCGCGATTAAAGAAGCCGTGGATAAAGCCACAGCCAAAGGATTCAAAGTCTCTCAGGCCCACTTAAAATACGTTCATCCAATGCCTAAGAATACTAAAGAAGTTCTTGGTAAATTTAAGAAAGTTCTGATTCCGGAAATTAATCTGGGACAACTTGCAAAAATTATAAGGAGCGAATTCCTTATTGATGTATTGCAGTTTAACCTTGTAAGAGGTTTACCGTTCAGGTCAAGTGATATAGAAAATCAGATAGTTGAAATCCTCGGAGGAAAAAATGGCAAATAATATAGATGCTGCACCGGTAAAATTAACTGCAAAAGATTTTTCATCGGGACAGGACGTTAGATGGTGCCCCGGATGCGGAGATTATTCAATTCTGGCTCAGGTGCAAAGATCGCTGCCTGAAATAAATGTTCCGAAAGAAAAAATTGTCTGGATCTCCGGTATCGGATGCTCCAGCCGTTTCACTTATTATATGAATACTTACGGATTCCATACCATTCACGGAAGGGCGACTGCAATTGCCACTGGAGTGAAAATTGCCAATCCAGATCTTTCTGTGTGGGTTGCGACCGGGGATGGGGATCTTATGAGTATCGGCGGAAATCATTTTATTCATACATGCAGAAAAAATATCGATCTGAAAATTCTTCTTTTCAATAATGAAATATATGGATTGACCAAAGGACAATATTCTCCCACATCCGCAAAAGGGCTCGTCACTAAAACTTCCCCTTACGGAAGCGTCGATTATCCATTCAATCCGCTCAGTCTCGCATTAGGAGCAGGTGCCTCTTTCGTAGCGCGTACAGCGGACGCTGAACCCAAACATATGCAGGAGGTGATCAAAAGAGCCGCAGAGCATAAGGGAACCGCATTCGTGGAGATCCTTCAGAACTGCGTTATCTTTAATGACGGCGTGTTCGATCCGATTACCGCAAAAGAGAACAGAGCCGAAAAAATGTTGATGCTAAAGCATGGCCAGCCTATGGTTTTTGGTAAAGATAATTCGAAAGGGATTAAACTGGATGGTTTTAAACCAGTTGCAATTGAACTGAATGACGGCAAAAATTCCATTAATGACGTTTGGATTCATGACGAGAAAGACACGAGCCACGCGCGCGCGTTCATACTTGCTCATTTGGAAGACGATCCGACTCTGCCGGCACCATTCGGCATAATCAGACAGGAATTAAAACCAACCTATGATGAAGGTGTCGAGAGGCAAATTGCCCATGTGACCGAGAAAAAAGGGAAAGGGAATCTGGAAAAACTTCTCTTTAGCGGAAACACCTGGGAAGTTAACTAGACTCCTGATTAATGATATTTAAATCTCGATCTATAAATCCGGGCGAAGTTTTCTTCGCCCATTTTATTTCAAAAAAATAATTATGAACGATCTCTCTTCGCTAAAAAAAATAATTGACGGGCACGACTCATTTATCCTCTCGACTCATGTAAATCCCGATGCCGATGCGCTTGGCTCCGAACTCGGCTTCTATTTTATTCTAAAAAAACTTGGTAAAAAAGTAAGAATAATAAATCACAGCGCCACTCCGTACAATCTGGAATTTTTGGATGATGAGAAGATAATTGAGAAATATGATGAGAGCGTTCACAACGATGCGATTAATGAAGCACAAGTGTTTGTTCTTCTTGACCTGAATCAGGCCAGCAGAATCGTTAGAATGGAGATGAGTCTCCGTGATTTTAAAGGTGTTAAGGTCTGTATAGATCATCATCAGGATACGGAAAATATTTTCGACTATCTGTTCGGGGGGGTGGAATATTCTGCTACTTCGGAGATCATTTACGATTTTATTGAAGCCACCAAGATTGTGGAGATTGATACCCGCATAGCGCTAAATCTGTACTCCGGCATTATGACGGATACAGGATCTTTCAGATTTGACAGGACCTCCCCTAAAATACACCGGATAATCACTGTATTGCTTGAGAAAGGGGTTAATCCCACAGATGTTTATGACAAGATATTCGACCAGTTCAACTTCGGAAGGGTGAAGCTTCTCGGGTATTCTTTAAGTACCATCGAACTTGATGATACAAAACAGATCTCCTTTATGTCTGTTACGCGTGAACAGATGGAGAAGACCGGTGCCTCCGAAGCAGATGTAGACGGTTTTGTAAATTACTGTCTCACTATTAAAGGCGTTAAAATCGGTATCTTCTTCTATGAATTGAACGACGGTATAAAAATCAGCTTCAGGTCCAAAGGCGAGATACCTGTGAACAAACTGGCAAAAGAATACGGCGGCGGCGGACATATTAATGCTTCGGGAATCCGCCTCTTCGATACAAAAATAGAAGATGTGAAAGAGAAAATAATCCGTGCGGCCCAGCGCTATTTATAATTATTCCAAGAGGATATAATGCACTTTCATCTGAAAATTAATCCGTCCGACGATCAGCTAATATTCAAACCGGATTCTGCGCTTGTTAAATTTTTCTTCGATTCCGGAAATCTTGAGTCGGTTATTGATGAATTCTTCCTTTCATTAAATTATCCTCTGGGAAAGATCCAGAGAAAGACTATACTGGAAAAAAAATCGGATGAAGTAATATATTATTCTCAAAATGGGGAACCGTCGGTTATCTTCATTAAAAAAATTAAGCTCGATGCTGACTTCACATCCGATTTTTTCAGAGATTATTTTGCCGGACTGATGCCGAATCTCAAAAAGAAAAATCTGAGAACGGTACATGTTGTCGCTCCGGCTTTTAAAGAATTAAAAAAATATTTTGAGAGCGAACGGCATCTCCTTCAATCAATGTTAGAGGGAATTCATCTCGGCAACTACACTTTCGATAATTACAAATCCGACAGGAAGAAAACGGACGACCTCAATTTTCTTATTCATTATACTGATCAGAAAATTCTGAAAAAGTCTATCGAAAATTCGGGTAAAATAATGAGCGCGGTTTATTTTACACGTGATCTCGTGAATGAACCCGCCAATACGCTTACACCACCGGAATTGGCAGCCCGTACAAAAAAGGAATTAATCAAGCTTGGCATCAAAGTAACAGTATTTGAGAAGAATGAACTGAAAAAGCGGAAGATGAACGCCATCTTGGCTGTCGGCGGAGCGAGCAGCAATCCTCCGTCTCTTATCACAATGCATTACAAACCTTCAGTAAAGCCGAGGAGAAAAATTGCTCTGGTGGGCAAGGGAGTCTGTTACGATTCCGGAGGGCTTTCACTTAAACCAACTTCATCAATGCTCGAAATGAAGGCCGATATGGCAGGCGGCGGCGCAGTAATAGGAATTATGAAAGCCGCTGCAATGATGAAATTACCCGTCGAGATAATTGGTGTGGTTCCGGCAGTGGAAAATATGGTGGGCGGATCTTCTTACAAACCCGGGGATATCGTTGTGGCATCTTCGGGCAAATCGATTGAGGTCAAAGATACAGACGCTGAAGGGAGAATTGTACTGGCGGATGCTTTACACTATGTCTCTAAAATGAAACCGGATGAGATAATTGACTTTGCCACATTAACCGGTGCCTGTGTGGTCGCCCTCGGAGAAATTGCCGCGGGATTATTCACTCAAAATGATTCGTTGGCGGAAAATTTACTTCAGTCGGGTTCGCTGACATACGAGCGGTTATGGAGAATGCCTTTCTGGAATGATTATAATAAAATGATAAAAAGTGAAATTGCCGATGTAAGTAATCTGGGTCAGCGCTGGGGCGGGGCAATAACAGCCGGTAAATTTCTGGAAAAATTTGTAGATGAGAAGATTCCCTGGGCTCATATAGATCTGGCCGGGCCGGCTATTAAGCACAAATCGAATAATTACACCGAAAAGTACGATACTGGATTCGGCGTTCGATTGATGGTGGAATACCTGAGCAAAATCTGATTAGAAAGTTGAAGTCTTTACGGAATTGTCAGTCTAATTAAATCCCATCCACATCTGGTAGATGCCGAAACAAATCAGGGCAATCACCGAGAGTCCAAGCGTTATCCGGTTAACATTCGGTCCCATCTTTTTTGTGTAAGCGAATAGAAAAATTATTCCTGTCAGGCAGAATATCATTGTTGCGTAGAAGCTAATAATGAGTGAGATTCCGTTCATTGGTGTTTCTTTATAGCCGCTGAGAAATAATGGCCCCATCACCAGGCTCAATCCAAGATAAGGGGCTGGATTCAGAAGATTTACAAGAGTGGCCTTCATTAATGTCTGTCCGGATTTATTCTCAGCCGGAATCTCAGAATTAAAATTTTTCCACGATTTAAATGAACCGAACGCCAGGTAGAAGAGAAATACCGCACCGCCGAAATGAAGAAATTTTACCAGCCAGTCAGGAATTTGATTGAGAAGTAGGAGAACAACCACAATAATCGGCCCGTCGCTTATAATGGGCGCAAACACAGCGGGCAGTGTATTTCTCCATCCTTTACTTAAAGTCTGCGAAATAAGATATGTAAGAAGGGGACCTGGCTGAACAGCAGCCGCAAACGCAAATGTTGCACCGAATATAATATAGGTAGTCATCAGTTATAAATGTTTTTGAGATTAAGTTTAAATTACTATCTGATAAGCGGAATATCTCAGAAATAATGCTGTATGAAGTCCCATCTGTTCCCGTAGAGATCCTGAAAAATTACAACTTTACCGTATTTCTCCTCTCTTGGATTTTCGAGAAAATTTACTCCTGATTCCCGCATTTTCTCATAATCCCGGTCGAAATTATCAGTGTGAAGGAAGAATGCGACTCTTCCGCCCGTCTGACTGCCGACCGATTTTTCCTGTTCGGCGGTAGAGGCTTTCGCGAGCAGAAGGGAAGTGCCTCCTCCGCCTTTGGGTGAAACAAGCACCCATCTTTTTGTCTCGCTTAATGGGGAGTCCTCTATTAATTCGAACTGAAGCTTATTAGTGAAATAATCTATTGCCTCATTGTAATCCTTTACCAGAAATGTAACCGAGCCAATTGCCTGTTTCATCTTTCACCGCTTCTTTTAGTTTTCTGTATCCCGGAATTTCTTTACGTCGTTTAAAAATTTATGATATGATTTTGTATAAAACATTTCCTTTCTGAACCGTCTGTTACTGAATAATTCCATCCTTCATCTCAAAAATTTTATCACCCAGATTCACAAGCTGCGGATTGTGCGTCACTACCAAAAACGTGATCCCGAATTTTTCCTTAAGATCGGCGAAGAGTTTGTGAAGAATTTCACTATTTGCCGAATCAAGGTTTCCGGTAGGCTCATCGGCAAA
>JBAYWA010000038.1:0-9407 GCA_041674325.1 Melioribacteraceae bacterium
ATTTCGTTTTTGAAAACTACAAGGTGTGTTCTTTTTACGCCGGCCGGCCAACTGCCTGTAAATGTGACTTTGCCGCTGAAACCGGTTTGTCCCGGAAGAATCTCGTTTTCCGGCTCGGGTTCAATTCCCTTGCCGCATCCGCCGGCAATAACCAGAATGGCAAAAAGCAATAAGAGAGATAAAATATTTTTCATTTTCATTTTTTCCCGCCTTCTTTCACGTCTAATATAAGAGAACGGGAGGAACATTTCACACCATTTCTCCCCGTTAATAAGATGAAATTAACTTTTTAATTGAGTAGATTTTTGCCGTAACAATTTATATTCTAACTAATGAATCGGACATTAATTCAAAATCCGTATTGAAGCTTGTTGCCGTTACATATAGAATGATTCTTCTGATCTCTCTGATTACGTCGTTTTCAATCAGCGGGCAGAAGCAGCAGTCCGGAGAAAATTATCAGTTCCGTCTGATAAATCTTGAAGCGGGACTTTCGCAGAGCACAGTCAACTGTATGATTCAGGACAGAAAAGGATTTCTCTGGTTCGGAACGGCAAACGGCCTGAACAGATATGACGGATATAATTTCAAAGTTTATTTAAATGATCCCGCCGACACTACTTCAGTTTCAGATAATGGTATTCTCTCCCTCTTCGAGGATAAGGAGGGGTTTATCTGGATCGGCACAGTCGGGGGAGTGCTCGACAGATACGATAGAAAAAGCGGAACATTTAAACACTACAATTTTATCGAGTCGCTGAGAACGGATGAAAATCCGGATGAAAAATATTTCGACCTGCCTCTTCCTTATTCGAGGAGTAATGATAATTCGATAACGGTTATTGAACAGGACGAAAGGGGGATCTTCTGGATCGGAACATGGGGAAAGGGACTGATTAAATTCGATCCGGTAAAAAATAAGATAGAACATTATCATTATAATAAAGGCGGATCATCGTCGTTCCGGTCAAACAGAATAAAAGCAATAATAACTGAAGATGACGGAACGATTTGGATAGGCACTCTGGGAGGCGGACTTTATAAATTCTCGGAGAAAGAGCAGCCGGGAAGAATGATAAATTATCTCAGCGGTGATGATGAAAAAAGTCTAAGCGATAATAAAGTAGTCTCTCTGCTAAAAGATAAATCGGGAGACCTCTGGATAGGCACATACGGGGGCGGATTGAATAAATTGCCGGCGCCGTTTCACTCTGCCGAACCATCAGCCGCGAAGTTTGAAAGATTTAAAAACATACCCGGCAAAAACAGTCTCTCCAATAATTTCGTTACATCAATTATTCAAAGTCAGAACGGATTTATATGGTTAGGAACGTTCGGCGGCGGAGTTAACCGGTATGACTCACGCACTAAAATATTTACCGTTCTGAAAAACGATCCGAAGATACAGACAACAATCGCGAAAAATGATATACTCTCTATCCTGGAAGACAGATCTGGAACACTCTGGATCGGATCTCATCTGGGGAAGGGATTGAGTAATCTTGAACGTAATACGATAAAATTTCATCTGGTCAACCGGGATATGGAAGGAGGGAAAGGACTGAATGACGATGTAGTCTGGGCGGTATCGGAAGATTTGAATTCCATAGTCTGGATAGGAACATATAAAGGAGGATTGAATAAATACGACAGAACGAGCGGAAAATTCGCTTATTATAGATCTGAATCCGGCAGCCCTAATACAATAAGTGATAATCATATCCGTTCGATAACTGATGACGGAAGCGGAAATCTGTGGGTGGGGACTTACAGCGGGGGTCTGAATAAATTCAACAAGGGATCGGGTACGGCAATACGCTATTCGTTCGCTTCGGCGGATTCACTCATTCAGGGCGCCAACCAGGTTCAGGCATTATTCTTTGACAGCGCTAAAAATCTGTGGATCGGAACATTCGGCGGCGGCCTCCGCAAATTAAGCGCGGATGATCTGAAAAATAATCTGATCCGGTTTGAAAAATTCACGCATGATAAAAATGATCCGTTCAGTATTAATGACGACAGAATCTACTGCATAACGGAGGACAGCGAAGGGATCCTTTGGATCGGAACATTCGGAGGTGGTTTGAATAAATTTGATCCGTCGACAAAGAGATTCATATCGTACAAAAATATCCCGGGGGACGAATCGAGTATTAGCGACAACCGCGTAATGACGGTCTACCAGGATAAATTTAATAATTTATGGATAGGAACGTACGGAGGCGGTCTGCACAGATTCAATAAAAAAACCGAGAAGTTCACCCGCTTCGATAAGAAAAACAGGATGGTAAGCTCCGTCGTCTACGGTATACTTGAGGATAATAATAAAAATCTCTGGATGAGCACCGATAACGGATTGTTCAAATTTAATTCCGGGACTGAAATATTTACGCAATATGATCTGCACGACGGTCTGCAGAGTCTTGAATTCAGCGGCGGCGCATATTACAAATCTAAAAACGGAGAAATGTTCTTCGGCGGCATTAACGGATATAATCATTTTTATCCGGACAGCGTAAAGGATAATCCCTTCATTCCGCCCGTGGTCATAAGCAATGTTAAGGTGTTCAATGAGCCTTTCCGCGGCGAGACCGATTCGCTCGAACTATCATATTCGCAGAATTTTTTTTCATTCGAATTTGCCTCTCTCGATTTTACCAATCCGTCCGATAATCAGTACGCGTATATAATGGAAGGACTTGATTCGGACTGGCATTATGTCGATTCGCGGGGAAGAGTTGTTAATTATACAAATCTGCCTCCGGGCGAATACCGGTTCCGTGTACGCGGATCAAATAACGACGGAGTATGGAATAATAACGACGCAAGAATATTCATAAAAATTCTTCCTCCAGTCTGGATGAGATGGTGGTTCATTGTTTCAATCCTTCTGCTCGCGTCGTTCCTTATCTTCTATCTTAGCACAGTGCGCTTCAGGAGCCTTCTTGCCATTGAAAAACTTAAAGGAAAACTGGCGGCGGATCTGCATGATAATGTGGGTTCGGGCTTAACTGAAATTTCGATTCTGAGCGAACTTGCATCTCAGAAAGCAAAGGAGACGGTTCCCGATTCATATCAGAATCTGAATATCATAAGCGAGAAGGCGCGTCATCTGATAGACAGTATGAGCGATATAGTATGGATGGTAAATCCGCAGAGAGATTCTTTTTATCATCTGATTCTCCGTTTAAAAGATTCATACAGCGATCTGCTGAATTCGGCCGGCATCTCATTTAAAACCTCCAACCTGGAAAAACTGAGCTCACTTACGCTTCCTATGGAATTCAAACAAAACCTTTACCTGATTTTTAAAGAGGGGATCAATAACGCGATTAAGCACAGCGGATGTAAAAAAATTCTCCTCGAAGCCTCTTTAAATAAAGACATTGTCGAAATGATACTTAAAGACGACGGTTCCGGATTCGATCCGAGCGGAAAAGAGAGAGGGAATGGTCTTTCCAATATGAAAAACCGGGCCCGTTCAATCGGGGCCGAACTGTTTGTCGATTCATCCCCCGGCGGAACGACAATTAAATTTACAGGAAGAATCGGGGGAATAAAAAAATCGCTCCTCTCTTTTATTAAAAAATAATCTGCCCATTGCCGCATATCGTGCCGGACGGGTGATTCGGTTAATAATTCTTTAAAAATATGTTATCTTGCAATCAGGACAAACCGGCAATATGATAATAAAAGTCGCCATAATAGAAGACAATAATACCATCCGGGAAGGATTAGCCGCTTTAATAAACGGGACCGGAGGTTACAGCTGCGTTGGTTCGTACGGCGACTGCGAATCGTTTCTTTCCAAACTCCCCTCTATGGATATTGATGTTGCGCTTATGGATATAGGACTTCCGGGAATGAGCGGAATAGACGGAATAGCAAAAGCCAAAAAGATAAAACCGGAGCTCAATATACTTATGCTGACGGTGTACGAAGACAGTCAGTCGGTATTCAAAGCCTTGTGCGCGGGAGCGTGCGGGTTTCTGGTAAAGAAAACGCCGCCGAGCAGACTTCTTGATGCGATAAAAGATGCTCACGAAGGGGGATCTCCCATGAGTTCACTTATTGCCCGCCAGGTAATAAATGTATTTCAACAGACGCAGGGAAAATCCGACACAGAAGAAGACTCCAATCTTTCTTCGAGAGAAAAGGAGGTTTTAATCTCTCTCTCGGACGGAAATAATTATCAGGAGATAGCCGACCATCTTTTTATAAGCGTCGATACAGTCCGCCATCATATCAGAAATATCTACCGCAAACTTCACGTCCATTCCCAATCGGAAGCTGTTGCAAAGGCTATCAGAAAAGGTCTGATCTGACCATTTATAATCCCGGTTTATCGGCCGAAATTTACGCGCATCGCATAGATATGCGGGTCTGACCCAAAAATTTTCCCCTTTCGCCGAAAAACTGCACAATTGTGCGGTTTACAAACCTTATTCATTTCGTTAAATAGATGCCGGAAAGTTGATCTAAAGAATTCCTGATCAATAAGATTTTAAAAATCACATTAACAGGAGGCATCATGGAAAATCAAAAAAGCAGTGAAACAGGCAATCCGATAGCTGAATTAATTAATGATGATGTTTACACACTGTTAACCAGCAGAGGATTGATTGATGAGAAGTCCGTAAGAGATTATCTCATCAGAAAAAAATTCAAAGACCTCCGTGCAAAAAAAATAAGCGCGAGCAATGCAATTGAAGCGCTAAGAGAGGAATATCCTTATCTCCAATTCGATACAATACGTAAAATTGTCTATCAGCCGCGAAACTAAATAAACCTCCTCATAGAAAAGCAGCCGGAACGCATCTTCACCGCATTCCGGCTTTTTATTTTAAAAAGACCAGCCGTCCTGCATTCAAAATCATTCGGGAATAAGAGAGCCGGGTTAGTTATTTTTAGGAAGAGAAAAAATGATTTCTTGCAGATCAAAAAGATCATCAATTAAATTAATGAAGGAAAACAGCTATGAAAAAGTGTCTTATCTTAATTCTCATTCTGGCGTTGATAACTCCGATTGCGGCTCAACAGGAAAAAAATCACGATGTTAAATCTGAAGTTAAAGAGCTTACGGAATTTCACGATGTAATATATCAGATATGGCATACAGCGTGGCCGGAGAAAGATATTAAATTGTTAAAATCTTTCGCCGATCAGGTCGGCCAGGGATATTCAAAGATTGCAAAAGCGGAACTGCCCGGCATATTGAGAGACAAAAAGGTTAAATGGGAAGAGGGAGTTAAAAAATTCGGAGTCTGTGTTGAATCGTATAAAAACGCTTCTGTAAAAAATGATTCCGCAGCACTTCTTAATGCCGCGGAGAAACTTCATTCGCAGTATGAATCACTCGTTAGAGTAATAAAACCGGTAATGAAGGAAGTTGATGCGTTCCATCAGGTGCTTTATTCTCTTTATCATTATTATATGCCTGAATTCAAGATTGGAATGATCAAAGAATCAGCCGCGTCGCTATCGGAAAAGATGCAGCTTCTCAACAAAGCTTCTCTTCCGGCAAAACTGAAAGCTAAAGAAGAGCAGTTCGGAAAAATCAGAGCGGAACTAGGCGCCTCGGTTGAGAATTTAAACAATGAGATAAAAGCCGGTAAGGGGAAAGATGATTTGAACAAAGCAGTTGACGCGCTTCACGCGAAATACCAGGATCTCGAAAAAGTTTTTGATTAAGATTGAGATGAGTTAAAGATGAAGGAGACCTTGCGGCATTTCTGAAGAGGTCTCCTTTTTTTATTAAAATTCTGATATCGGGTTCGCGCGGAGAATAAATTAATTCTCTGCTAATTAACCGCGGAGTTACATTCCGGAATCACTAAGATGTTTTTAATGCGTATCGGTTTCGCAGGAGCAGTGTTTTCCGGTTCTTGCTTTCTCGAAAGCCTCTCTTCCCTCATTAAAAGAAAAATAAGCTATCAGCAGTGCGCCCGCAGAATCGAATCCGCCCAGGCCGGTTAATTCATAGCCCGTGCTTGCGGCTAATAATACTATTGAGAGGTATAGGCAAGTTTTTGTGCAGTTGGCGTCCGCTATTATTGCCTGTGAACCGAGCGCTTTTCCGGTTTTCAATTTGTAATGAATTAATAAACCCATTGTAGCTATAGAGATCAGAGATATGACTATTCCCCAGAATGTTGTTTCCGGTTTATGATCAATAAGGATATTGTATAATGCGGAAAAAACCAATCCGGCGGTTAATATGTAAAATGAGGTCCCGGTGATGCGAAGGGCTCTCTTTTCAAATTCGTCTCTCTCTTCCCCGCTGGTTTTTATCCGGGTAAGCATATGCCAGATACCTATGCCAGAGATAACCTCAACAAACGAATCTACACCGAATCCGAAAAGGGAGAGAGTTTCGTCCTGCAGTCCGAGATAAACCGAAACCAATCCCTCGACTATATTATATAGAACAGTAATAATAGAGAGAACGGTCGCGAGTTTGTATAAGTCTTTTCTTTCGCCGTTTATATTTTGTGCCGTAATAGTAGCGCTCCTGCTAGGACATTGATGACTGCATCAGTCCTGACATAAAGAATGAGAAAAATGCGATTACAAAGATAATTGCGACAACAATCAGTACTATCTGTATTATGATGAGAATTTTAAGTATCCGAAAATATTTTCCCTGAAGCTCAAAACCCATCCGCAGGGCGGCAGCATCGTTGGACAGTTTAAAAATGGAAAAATGATCCGCGGCTTCTCTGATTCGTAAGCCGATAAAGATTACGGGTACGCCAATGACTGCGCCTATGATTGATAAGCAGGTAAACGCCCCGTAGATAATTGCGAACATCCCCACAAAACGCATATCTTTTATCATCTTGTCAAAATAGAACTGGAACATTGAGGGCTGCTTAACATTAAGAGTTCCGTTATCGACGCCGGGATTTTCGATATTTTCCATTAATTCTCCAAATTATTTGAATGAAATTAATCGGGATTTTTAAGTAGAGTGGAGCTGAGCGGGCTCGAACCGCCAACCTCCTCGTTGCGAACGAGGCGCTCTCCCAGTTGAGCTACAGCCCCAAATAAAAAAAATAGAACAAGAAAGGGAGTATCTCGTTGCGAATCCCGATTTATCGGGACTCTCCCAGTTGAGCTACAGCCCCAAAGAATTATTTTGTATTCTAAACTAAGAGAGGATCGGCTGAAAATCAAATTTATTTATTATTGACGACCGTATTGAAATTCTTTCAATTCATCGTTACATTTCACTGTGGCGCTGAGTCTTATATCATAAATTCAGCAGATTGTCATATCATGATTCGTTAAGGAGGTAAGCTATGAAAAAGGCTATTACTCTTCTTATGGTGATGGTTCTTTCCCTCGCAATTTTCAACACAGATTCAAAAAACATCTCATTCAATCAATCGTCCGATATTATAGCACAATCAGTTAAAGCGCCCGTAGATGCGGGAAAAGAATTGCTTGAAGGGCTCGCTAAGTTGACAAGCAACAAGAATCTGAAGAGAGGTCTTCATACAATTTACACAAGCAAAAGCGGCGCAAAATACTGTGTGGTTCTGAAGGATGGAAAAGTTGACAAGCTGATTGTAACTTCGGCCGACGGTGTTCAGATTAAACCTAAATATATCGGCGGTACAGGCAAGGATAAACCGTGTATAGTATGCGCTACTCTGTCAAAAAAACCGCTGGTTGAAGAGTGCTGGGAATGGCAGTGCGATAAAAAGAATTGATCCGCCGCTTGATCATCAGAGATCCAAATTGTTCCGGGCAATAACCCGCGTTAATTTTGCGCGGACCCGGATTCATTTTGATTTTTTCTTAATTCGTCAGTTTTCTCAACCACCAGAACTTATCCCATTAACCCTTATGGAACAAATAGTCCTGTTTGCTGACTTATAGTCAATAAAAACGGGGTATTATTTAGTCTCCTCCCGAATACTGTGTTCCAAGTCAATTATTTATTCATCGTGCGGTTTTAACTTTTAGGTGCAAATAACAATGGAGCACAAAATGAAAGCAATACTTAAAAGCCTGTTTATTTTCGCGTCGTTTATTTTTCTCTCCGGATGCGATTCTAACACGGATCCGTCGGATAGCGGGAAACTCAACTTATATATGACTGACGCACCAGGTGATTTTACAGAAGTGAATGTGACTTTTTCCGAAATCAGCGTTCATATCAACAATGAATGGGTGAGCGTAAAATCAGATCCCGTTACAATTAACCTTCTCAATTACAACAACGGGACTAAGATGCTTCTCGGAACAAAGGAACTCCCGTCCGGCAAATACACTCAGATCCGCCTTATCGTTCAATCAGCAAATGTACTGGCAGATGGTCAGAGAATGAATCTTACCATTCCGAGCGGCGAAATAAAACTCGGACCTCAATTCACAATAGAAGATGGTCTGACTTATGAACTTGTTCTCGATTTCGATGTGGCGAGATCAATTGTAATCACCGGGCCAAAAAATAATCCGACCGGATACAAATTAAAACCGGTAGTTAGAGCCCAGACAATTGCGGTCACCGGATCGATCTCTGGAATGGTATCGAATCATGAAAATGCGCCGACGGCATTCGCCATTCAGGGTACCGATACGCTTACTTCTTCTTTTGTGAAGAGCGACGGAAATTTCACATTGGGATTTCTGCCTGCGGGACTTTACAAAGTTGTGGTTTCAGATACACTGAATAAAAGTTTTACCAATCCTTCTGTCACGGTCGAAATAGGAAAGACAAATAATCTCGGCAATATAACCCTCCAATAGAAAAATATTTTTAAACAGTAAAATTATAAGACCCGGCAACGCCGGGTTTTTTTATTAATAAAGCAGATTATTTCTAACCGAATAAAAAGGGAAAGATCGACTGTAAATACTCATCCGTAAAGCAGCATTTTTACGGGGCCGGTTTAACAATTCATTAATTTCTTTCTTAGATTAAAGAACAAAATTATAAGAGAAGGGACTCAAAATGGAATTTGTAAATCTGGGCAGGACCGGTTTGAAGGTCAGCAGAATTTGTCTCGGTACAATGAACTTCGGACCATATACAAGTGAGCAGGACAGCTTTAAAATAATGAATCGCGCTCTTGACCACGGAATAAATTTTTTCGATACCGCCAATGTATACGGAAATATGTGGGATGCCGGAGGCGTAGGGAATACCGAAAAAATTATCGGCGGCTGGCTGACTGAGGATAATTCCCGCCGCGATAAAATAGTTCTTGCCACAAAAGTTTACGGCAGCATGGGAACCGCGCCCAATCAGTCGAAGCTCTCGGCATATCATATAAGAAAAGCATGCGAAGATAGTCTGAAGAGAATGAAGACCGATCATATAGATCTTTATCAGATGCATCATATTGACCGCTCTACTCCGTGGGAGGAAATCTATCAGGCAATGGAGCAGCTGGTGC
>JBAYWA010000039.1:0-9319 GCA_041674325.1 Melioribacteraceae bacterium
AGATAAGATGCTAATTCGACGGTCCAAATCATTGTCAAGTCTCCTGAGATTTAAACTATTTTTTGACAACTTCAAAAATGCTTACATCATCGTAGATAAAATTCCTGGGGTCAAGCGCTATCCCGTTATGTCTAACCTCGTAGTGAAGGTGTGGACCAGTTGAAAGTTTACCCGAATTACCGCTGAGAGCAATAAAATCCCCTCTTTGAAGATTCTGTCCTTGTCTTACTTTAATATCTTCCAGATGCGCGTAAATGGTTTTGTATCCGAATCCGTGCTCAATCTCTATAGTTCTTCCGTAACCACCACGCCAGCCGGCAAATGCTACAACTCCTGCTCCCGGTGCGTATACTTTGGTGCCGGTGTCTGTGATTATATCCAGTCCGTTATGCATTCTAACAAATTTAAGAATCGGGTGCATTCGCATCCCGAAATCATCTGCAATTCTACCTTCACACGGTCTAATAGCCGGTAGTACGTCGAACAATTTCTCGTTATCGGCAAACGATTTGTTTATCTCATCATAATTATTCTTTTCAAGTTTTACTTTTAAAGAGATGCCGTTTACATAGGAATCAAGCTGATCGATATAATTATCAAATCCGTCCAGGCTGGAGACTTTTATCGGTTCAAAAAAGCCGCCTCCGGTTCCAAATGACTCTTCATTTGTCAGAGGTTCTAAGTTGGCTTTTAATCTGAGGTCGTGACTTTGGGAGGAAATTGAGGCGATTCTATCGTCTAACCGTTTATATTTATCGAATAACTGGTCAAATTTTTCTTTGAGGAGAGTATTATTCTTCTTCAATGATTTCACTTCCGAATCGGGATTAATGAATTCATTAAACACTAAAAACGTTCCAAACACAAAGAATGAAACTATCACCGAGAAGAAGAGTACCAGGAATACAAATTTCTTATAGAAATTCCTAATCTCGACGAATTTTAGTTTTGATTTAGAAAAGTAGTAAAATTTTTTCATAGCATTTTCGGTTGCGAAGATAGTAAATCATCTATCTGTAGTCAAGCAATAAAGCGAGTAAATCTTACTCGAAATCGTGTTCAAAATAGTCTACCGCTCTGTTAATTTCCTCGTTTTTTTGACGAATTTTAGAGGTTATTCTATCCTGAAGGACTTTTGCAGCGTCGTAGCCATAATGTTTGAGCAGGTAATTTAATGCGATAATTTCCGACACAACCGTAATATTTTTACCCGGAATGATTGGCAATTTAATTAGCGGGATCTCAACATCCAATATAGTAGTCGCGGAGCCGTCTAATCCGGTCCTTGTATACTCAGCCTTATCATCCCAGACCTCCAATTCAATCACCACTTCAAGCCTTTTCTGGAATCTTATTGCCCTAATTCCGAACATACTTCTGACATCGATAATACCAATCCCCCTTAATTCCATAAAATGCTTTACAATATCGGTACCGGCGCCCATAAGAATCCCCTCCCCCTTTTTTGTGAGGATCACAACATCATCCGCAACCAGGCGATGGCCTCTTTCAACCAGATCGAGAGCGACTTCGCTTTTACCTATTCCGGATTTCCCCACAAAGAGCATTCCAACGCCGTAAACATCTACCAGAGAACCGTGAACCGAGAGGCGGGGTGCGAACTGATCGTCCAGGAAATCGGAGAGGAGAAATATTGCTTTAGTTGTAGAGTAGGTCGAACCGAAAATTGGTATATGACGTTTATTCGCCAGTTCGATCATTTCAGGTATAGGTTCGTGATCGTTTGTTATTACCAGACAGGGAATGTCATACTTAAAGACATTTTCAAGTGCAAGAATTCTATTCTCGGGAGATAAATTCAGAAGATAGCGCATTTCAGTATTGCCAAAAACCTGTATGCGGTTGTATGAAAACAGTTCCAGAAACCCCGCGAGAGGAAGACCCGGGCGATGTAGATTAGGATCCTTAATTTGCCTGTCGAAACCTACGCGTTCATTAAGCAGACGAATCTTAAAACGGTTAACAGTATTATTATAAAAGAACTCAACATTAATACTTTCTTTCTGAGTTATGGCGTTATCGTTTATTTTCATTTTCTTTCGGCCTTGTTAAACGTTTTGTCTTATGTTTCGCTAGTAATTTTTTGAGTTTAGCAATTGAGAGAGTCAGTGATTTTTCAAATTCTTCGCTGCTGGTTGTTACGGATATTATCTTTCTGGGGACGGCCAGATTTATTTCAACTGTCTTAATGCTGTCCTTTAAGAGCGTAAAACTTAATATCACATCGACGGAAATAATCTGATCGTTATATTTTTCAAGCGTCTTTAATTCTTCCCGGATAAAATCTTTTAGAGAGTTCTTTGCCCTGAATTTGCGAGATGTAATTTGAATGTTCATGATAACTCCTTTATGATTTTGGATGTGATTTTTTGTACGAACTTTTCAGCCGCTCAATGCTCACATGCGTATAGATTTGAGTTGTGGAAAGGTTTTCATGCCCTAAAATCTCTTTTACCGCCATCAAATCGGCGTTTTGATCCAGCATATGAGTAGCAGCGCTGTGACGGAGTATATGTGGACTTTTCTTATCTATCTTCTGGTCTTTCAGATAATGATTAACAATCCTGTAAATTACATGTCTCGACAATCTGTTTCCGGATGAATCGGCAAAAAGCGGGTTATTGCGTAATGCCGGCTTAATCGAATCAATATATGCTTTTAATATTTCTGCTGATTTTGTGCCGACTGGAACTATTCTCACTTTAGAACCTTTGCCTAACACCTTTAGACTTCTTCCGTGAAGGTCTATATCAGCCACATTTAATAAGCATAATTCAGAAACGCGCAACGCCGATCCGTATAGTAATTCGAAAACAGCCTTAATTCTTATAGAACTGGCAAAGTCATTTTCTTCATCAACCAAACTAAAAATTTCCGAATAAGAGTCAACATTAATCGTCTCAGGCAGGCTGCGTTTAACCTTAGGGTTTGGGATTTTTAAGATAGGATTCTTTTCAATCAGGTCCTGTCGCACGGCGAAATTGAAAAGTCTTCTTAATGCAGATAGTTTCCTTGAAATGGAGCTTTTTGTTAACCCCTTCTCGCTGAGATTGATGATGAAACGCCGTATGTTTTTTTCTGTAATTTTATCGATAGATCCAATCTCATGATCAAAACAAAAACGGACAAATTCATTCAGGTCGCGCCTATATGCATCTATAGTATGCTGGGAAGCGCGGCTTACCCCGGATAATTCTGTGATCATTCGGTCTAATACGTTTTGAAGCTCGAGCTGCGTCATAAAATTAACGCTCTAATTATTGGAAGATAAATTTAGATCTCTTCTTCGGAAGTAATTACAGCATCTTCCTCTTCTTCTTCCTTAGCTTTGGGCATCGTCCAGCTTGCAAAATCGCAATCGGGATATTTGTTGCATCCGTAAAATATTTTACCCCTTTTAGTTCTGCGAGTTATAACTTCACCCTCGCTGCATTTAGGGCATTTCAATCCGAGAGTGACAATCTTGGTGAAATCACAGTCGGGATATTTCTCGCATCCGATGAATCTGCCGAATTTTCCTTCACGATAGACGGTTTTAGAACCACATTTGGGGCAATCGTCGCCTGTCGGTTCAGGTGCGCCTCCGTTGGGACTAAATTCCTTAAGCGATTTGATATTCTTACACTCAGGATAATTTGTGCAAGCCAGGAATTTTCCGAATCGACCCATCTTAATATCCATATCGGAACCGCATTTATCGCATTTAATCTTTTCAAGATTAGCTTCAACTTCTCTTAAAGTTTTGGAAAAAGGTTCATAAAAGTCATTAAGTACTTTTAAATACCCTATCTCTCCCTCGGCAATAAGATCAAGCTCATCTTCCATTTTTGCGGTAAAATTAACATTAAAAATGTTGGAAAAATTCTTAACCAGTATAGTATTTACCTTTTTCCCAAGCTCAGTGGGAATTAATTTACGCTCTATCTGTTCGACGTATTTTCTGTCTATAATCGTCCCCATAATCATCGCATATGTGCTAGGGCGTCCGATCCCGTTACTCTCCAATTCTTTTATCAATGAACTTTCCGTGAATCGTGGAGGCGGTTTGGTGAAGTGCTGATTCGGATTTATCTCTTTCTGATTCACTTTCTGTTTAATTTCTAAACCTGCCGGAATTAAGAGACTGCCTCCATTCTGATCGTCTTTCTCCTCGAGTTCCTCATCATATAGGGTCATATATCCGTCAAAAAGGATCGTGGTTCCCGAACTCCTGAAAACAAACTCATCAGCAGAAATACTGACGGTAGTAGTCTCAAGTCTGCCTGACTCCATCTGACATGCTATAAAACGTTTCCAGATCAGCTCATAAAGTTTAAACTGTGCCTCGTCGAGGAATTCTTTAACAAATTCGGGTGTATATTTCAGAGATGTAGGCCGAATAGCCTCGTGAGCGTCCTGCACATTTTTTTTATTCTTCTGCTCATAAGTCTTTGGTTTTTCCGGTAGGTATCTTTCGCCATACCTCTCATTTATATAATTTCTGGCTTCTGTAACCACGTCCTCGCTAAGACGGGTAGAATCTGTTCTCATATAAGTGATAAGTCCGGTTGTTCCTTCCGCGCCAAGGTCAATTCCCTCATAGAGCTGTTGAGCAAGCATCATAGTTCTTCTGGGACGGAATCTCAATTTACGCGAAGATTCAACCTGAAGACTGCTTGTGATGAACGGAGGATAGGGATTTTTTCTGCTCTCTTTCTTAGTTAGATCGGATATTATAAAGTTATTCTTCGCCCGGAGAGTGTCAACAATCTGATTAGCCAGATCTGATTTTGTAATGGCAAAATTATTTATTAAAAAATTCTCCCAGTCTTCATCTGTCATCTGTGGTTTTGGCGGAACCTTAATCTGTTTTCCGTTCACCTCATATAATTTTGCGCGTAACTCCTCCCCTTTCTCAGTGGTGAATACCGCAGTGATTGACCAATATTCTGTGGGAATGAATTTATCTATCTCCTCTTCACGTTCGCATATAAGACGTAATGCAACAGATTGTACACGTCCGGCCGACAGAGAACTACCATAAGCTTCTATAACAGCCCGCCATAAGAATGGACTAACCTGATACCCGATTATTCTGTCCATCACGCGGCGTGCCCGCTGCGAAGTTACCAGATGTTCGTCAATTTTAATTGTGTTTTTCAGGGCTTCATTAACAGCCTTTTTTGTTATTTCGTTGAAGAGAACACGCTCAATTTTCGCTTTCTGAGGAGCAGTGAGGATGTCGACAACATCCTGCGCAATCGCTTCCCCTTCGCGGTCAGGGTCAGTGGCAATATATATTTTATCCGATTTACCGGCGAGTGAACGGATCTTCTTTATTACATCCCCCTTCCCTCGTATATTAACAAGGCTCGGTTCAAATCCGTTTTCGAGGTCGATGCCGAGCTTTGTCTTAGGCAAATTACGTATATGTCCTACAGTAGCTTCAACGACATATTTTTTGCCTACGTATTTATTAATAGTTTTTGCTTTGGAGGGAGACTCCACTAATATCAGGTCTTTACTCATTAATATTACCTTTAATTAACTGTATCTGAAGAGTATAACAACATTCTGCTGCCGGGCAGTACTTCCGAATCGAATTCAACGAGCGAAAGAAGAATGATCCAGTTAATCTCTCTCCTCGTTACCCGGCTGTCGGGAAAGATTGTCAACTGATCTAAAATGATCTCCAAATTTTCGACTTCCAATAATCCGACATTGATGAGATGGAGAAGATAGTTATAATTTTCCAACCCGAGAGATTCTTTCTCCGATTCCGATAAGAATCTGATACCGATCTGTTTTTCGGGAACAGGATTGCCGGAACGCGTTTTTTTAGAAAGGACCTTATCGTAAATAAGACTATAGGCAATTCCCAGTATCTGTTTATCGAACTGTTTGCTCTTAATCAAAGAGTGGTTTACTTCCTCAATAGTGGAATTGTTTCCCAATCCTTCTAATATTTTAGCCAGTACTTCAACAATTTTTGATGTCATTTTTTAAGTGTCAAACCTTTAGAGAATTTTTGAAATTTATTCACAAATTCATCTTCTAATTCTTTCATCTTTTTCCGCTTAGCCGGAGTAGTATCATCATAGCCAATAAGGTGTAAAATACCGTGTATAATTAAGCGCAGCAATTCATTATCGACAGAAACGCGGTATACTTTACTATTTTCTGCGGCATCGTCAAAAGAGATAAATATTTCTCCGTCTAAATTATTTTTTTGATCCGAATAATCAAAGGTTATAATAT
Source organism: Melioribacteraceae bacterium (assembly GCA_041674325.1). Lineage (GTDB taxonomy): Bacteria > Bacteroidota > Ignavibacteria > Ignavibacteriales > Melioribacteraceae > Fen-1258. Next base: position 6,259 of record JBAYWA010000039.1, read on the forward strand.
CGGTGGCATAATTATGCTTTAAATACTTCCTATTAATCTTCTCAATTGTTTCAGTAGAGACAAAATTAAATTCAAGCGAGCGTATACTTAATTCTGCGTGATCGCAAATGAGACGCACAAGCCGATGAACAGTTTTTTTATCAATGAATATCAGTTTTTCATTATACACCGATACGTTTTTCAATACTTCACCATTCAACCTGATAATTGTTTTTCCGCAGTGTATCGACTGTAATCCCGGTATAGCCGATATAGCGCGTTGCGGATCTTTCAAATTCAGCAATTTCATCTTCAGTAAGATCACGAATAATTTTTGCAGGAACGCCGGCAGCCAATTTTCCTGTAGGAACAACAAATCCGGGCTTTATAACAGATCCCGCGGCGACCAGCGCGTTCTTCTCTACAACCGCACCGTCCAAAACAACCGCACCCATGCCGATGAGGCAGAAATCTTTCAGAATACAGCCATGCAGAGTAACGCTGTGTCCGATTGTAACACCACTCCCAATAATCAGCGGGTACTTTTCATTTGTAACATGGAGCATCGAACTATCCTGGATGTTAGTTTCTGATCCGATTCTGATATAGTTGACATCCCCGCGTACTATGCAATTATACCAAACTGACGAATCGTCCAGAATTTCAACATCTCCTATAATTTTTGCACCCGAAGCTACAAAGACTGATTTATGAAGCCTGGGAAAGTGGTCCTTATATGGGAATAATTTGATTTCTTTAGTCATTTTTAATAAGCAATATAATATTTAACCGGATACTATCCGTTTATAATTATTTAATGAATCCGCTCAACTTTCCGGCCTCATCAAAAAGTGACGCAGCTTTTTGAAATTGTCTATCGGTTTTAAGCAGAGTCGCATACCATCCTTCATCCCTAAAAATATCGCGGGCTACAAAAGCTTTTAAACGGCTCCTGATAGATTCTTTATCAAAACTGAATCCTTTCTGATCATACTTCACTTTTTGCAATTCTGCAAATATTACGAAACTCTGCATCATCGATTCATCTATCTGAAATTCATTAATGAACTTATTAAGATTATTCATATATCTGTTTTTGATTATAATTCCGTTTTTATCGAGAAAGTTCCTTACAAAAAGGTAATAAACATTATTTTTACGCAATTCGATCGAGTAATCGGAAAGAGTTCCAGAATCGACTATATAATCCGGCGTGATTCCTCCTCCGCCAAAAACAATTCTTCCGTTTTTAGTTTTAAACTTCACTTTTGCTGAATCATTCTCCGCATTATGCTCAATATTAGGTAGATCTTCCTCCTGACGGGTCATAATATCATCATAATATTTTTTCTTGTCTTTATAATCCCTTTGAATAGGCCGGCCAGACGGAGTATAATATTTTGCTATCGTAATTCTGACAGCGGAGCCGTCGGAAAGCTGCACCGGCCTTTGAACCAGTCCTTTCCCGAAAGTAGTTTCGCCAACAATCAATCCCCTGTCCCAATCCTGAATTGCTCCGGAGACAATTTCGCTTGCAGACGCGCTTCCTCTGTTGACCATAACAATAAGGGGGATTTTTTCATACGGATAAGAATTCTTTGCCCTAAACTCCTCATCAAATTTTTTCACTCTTCCTTTATTGTATACAAGCATTTTGTCGCCGTCTATAAAAAGATCTGCTATATTAGCTGCCTGAATTTCGTATCCACCCGGATTATTGCGAAGATCAAGTACCAGTCTTTTCATTCCCCTCGAAGACAGTTCCCTCAAAGCGTTCTTCATTTCATCTGTAGATGTTTCTGAAAATCGTGTCAGATTTATATAACCTGTCTTCTCGTCAGTCATTAATGAGACATCAACGGAATAGAGATTTATCTTATCACGGACGATTTTAAAATTCAATATACTTTTTGTAGAGGGGCGGAATATAGTCAATTCCACCGGGTCTCCTTTTTTTCCCCTCAATTTTTTCAACACATCCTGGTTCTTCCAGCCGATACTGCTTTTACCTTCGATTTTTATAATTCTATCGCCCGAAATAATTCCTGCAGATTCACTCGGCCCGCCGGTGATAGGTGATACTACAGTAATAGAGTCTTTAAGAATCTGAAATTCAACACCTATCCCGTCGAAATTACCGCGGAATGATTCCTGGTCGGTTATCTGATCTTCTCTGGAGATGTAAACGGTGTGAGGATCGAGGCCGCTAAACATCCCTTTAATCCCATCTTCAGCAAGTTTGTCTGAATCGACCGAATCGACATAATAATCCTCTACATAATTCAGCACACCGCTGAGTTTTTCAACTTGTTGGATGTTGCCGGAGAAAAAAAGATATTCGTAGAGTCTGATTCCAAGATAAATTCCAAAGACCAGAACCAGCAAATAATACGGAACCTGTTTCAGTATTTTTTTCATCAGCGCCTTACTTTTGAGGTCTCATTTGAGGAAACAAAATCACATCCCTTATTGAAGGCTGGTTGGTAAGAAGCATTATTAAACGATCTATCCCAACGCCGAGCCCTGCAGTCGGGGGCATTCCGTATTCAAGGGCGCGAACAAAATCCTCATCAATCTGATGAGCTTCCTCATCCCCTTCCTCTTTCATTTTCGCCTGATCAGCAAAGCGGTTTCTCTGATCTATCGGATCATTCAGCTCACTAAACGCATTGCAGATCTCTCTGCCCATTACAAATCCTTCGAAACGTTCTACGAGTCCCGCTCTGCTCCGGTGTTTTTTGGCAAGAGGCGACAGTTCAACAGGGTAATCCGTAACAAATGTCGGCTGAACGAGATCCGGCTGAATGGTTACCTCAAAGAGCAGGTCGATTAATTTGCCCTTACTTTCGCCCCCCTCCATATCAACGTTCTTAGTTTTTAAAATCTTTATCAATTCTTCATTAGTAGCCGCAAGGACATCAATGCCTACTTTATTTTTAAGCTCATCCACCATCGATATTCTGCGCCACGGCGGATTAAAATTGATTTTATTTCCCTCAATTTCAAATTCTGTTTTTCCGAAGACATTTTTACAAAGATTTGCAACCATATTTTCGAAAAACTCCATCATCCAGAAATAATC
>JBAYWA010000040.1:0-9107 GCA_041674325.1 Melioribacteraceae bacterium
ATAAACCTCTTTCAAAATTACATTATGCTTCCGCCGGGTTCAAATGTAATTCGGAAAATAAATTGCCTTTTGGTATACGGAATTCTTTTGCGGATGGGAATCAAAACCAGTCTATTCCGGAAGCGCGGATAATAATCGCGCTCCCGGATATTATCCTGTTATTCCAATGGAATTGCGGCTGCTTCTCTCATTGATCTCCGCCTCGGTTGCCGGCATCTCTCCCGTCGTCCAGACTCCTGTCTCGCCTCTCTTTGTAATCGTTGAAAAGATATGAGATGCCTATCCCGATTGCACGGCTGTTTAACTGTTCGTATGAACTTCTCGTATAATAATTTCCGCCAATCGATTCGCTGCTTCCTCTCTGAGCGTTAAGCAGATCGTTCACAGTAATATATATTCTCAGCTTCCGGTCGAACAGATTTTTGCTGAAATATATGTTTAGATATTTCATCTCGCTTCTTACAGTCCGTCGGTTCTCTGTCTTCGGGATATAGAATAAAGAAACGTTCGCGTCAATATCCCACCACAGCTTAATCCCTATATATGCGTTCAGCGTAAATGTTTTATCTGTCAATGAAAGATCCTCGGTTAAATATTGTCCGGACTGCTTGAAGAAGCGGTAATTAAACGATATGTAACAGGAGCTTATGAAATCGGGCAATTTGAAGGGCATCATAGGAGAATTGTAATAGGGGAGGGTAAGATTTATTCCGTATGATTTTTCACTGTTCAGATTCAGATAACTCGAAAGCAAGGTGCTGTCGTTCTCTGTTGTCATTGCGCTTGTATAGCTGCCGGTGGTATAATTATAAAACACACTGATATACTGAGATAGATTTACAGCGAATGAATTTGTAAATGTCGGCGCGAGTTTAGGATTGCCTGCAAAAAAAGTATTCGGCCCGGTATTGCGGCGGAACGGATTAATATAATAAATCTGCGGATATGTAACTCTTCTGAATGCGTTAAAGCCGACTTGAAACATATCGTTAATCTTGTAAGATAAATTCAAATTAGGGAACAGGCTCAGAAAATTCTCCTCGAACTTTGTATTCTGAGTAATCTGGTTTCCCTCGGTCGATAAATTTTCTCCGCGCAATCCCACTTTAACGTCGAAAGCGCCGAGTTTATGCGCATATGTGAGATAGAGCGCGTTAATGCTCTCATTATACTTAAAGAGATTGCTCAATTGTAAACTATCCAGCCAGGTTCCGGTCTGATAGGAAAAATTCTCGACGGTATAATCGTTGTCTCTTGTACGGTATGTAAAATTGTATCCGGCTTCCAGTCTGTTAATCCCTATCGGAAGAACGTAATCGGTCTTGAATATGAATGTCCGCGCTGTAACATCCGTATTGCTGTTCTGAAGCTGCGGCCTGCCCGCTCTGTTGCTGTAATCCAGATTCATTTTAGAATCAGACGGATTGCCGAACATCGTATACATCGCGTCGAATGTTATTTCATTCCCCTTTGTCTCAAATTTCTTCTTATAGAATCCGTAGAACGACAGATTGCTGTTAGCTCCTCCGTTGTTATTAACGCTGTTGTAGCTGTATTGAAAAATATCGTTCCTGTCATGCACAAGAGAATTGCCGGAATTTTCCCCGTTATATTTATATCCGTTATAGTTGAGGTAAACTGTCGCGGAGTTGCTTTCGTCAATATCGTAATCAAATCCGAATTTAAAATAACCGGAATAAAAATCATTGGCTCCTTCACCGAGCGATTTCTGGTGGTACATTGTGGGACTTGTGTAAACAAACCGTTCGGATTCGTTTCTGCTTTTCCCGCCGAAGTATCCTCCGTAAGCCTGACCGAAAATATTCAATTTGCCCGCTTTATAATTCAGATATGTTCCGCCGGAACTGTTTTTATTTGAGGATGAGTTTATGCTGAACATTCCGCTGTAATTGCTGAATGTTTCTTTCTTCGTCAAAAAATTCAGAATATAGGTTCCTCCCTCGGCGCTTTCCTTAGCTCCGGGCGCTAAAATAACTTCAACCTGATCAATCATTGTAGCGGGAAGCTGCGCCAGCATTTCAGACGGCATACTGTATTCGTGCCCGTCCATCTGCAGTTTTACTCCCTGCCCGCGCACCGTAATTTTATTTGTAGCAGGATCAACATCGACGAGTCCCGTATTTTTTAACGCTTCGGTAACAGTTCCCGAATTTCCCGGAAGCCGGTCCATATTTACTACCTGTCTGTCCGCGTGAAATTCGATCATCGGCTTGATCGATTTAATTACGATTTCCGGAAGCTCGATTGTAGTCGGAGTGAGTTTTATCAATCCCAGACGCGAGGATTTATCCAGAGCTACTGAATCAATAACCTGTGTCTGATACCCGATCATCGAGAGCCTTACCCGGACATTGCTTTCGGGAACATTCTCGACCAAAAAATTTCCTTTTTCATCGGCCTTGGTGCCTTTAAGCTCGCTGCCGGAGGATTTGGAAAATATTATAACGGAAGCGCCTGTTAACGGTTTATTAGTAAAAAGATCCGCAACGGCGCCGGATATTTTAAATTTCTCCGTTTCATTTTGAGCAGATGTAAAAGTAGAGGAAATGAAAGAAATCAGAAGTATTGCGAAGATGAGTCTCATGCCTGGTCCCCCAGATAAATATAGATTAGTTAATTGCAAGAAATCTTTTCAAAGAATATATATGATAAATAATATTATCGTTTTAGGAAGCGATTTCATCAAATCCTTTTAAACATCTGATAAATAATTTCAAATTGCAATGAATAAATTTGTCCCGACTCACGGTAGAGCGGATTGGTCTCGGGCCCGGCTTCTAAAGAACTATTTCAAACCTGCCGGCTTTAATCTCTGTAACTGTTTTCATCGGATTATCCTTTTGCGCCGAATTGTACTTTCCCGAAAATGAGCCGGTTATTATCAGTCCGGAATCTGAATGTGTTATCTCCACTTCATCGAACTTAAATTGAAAACTTGGCGACGACCAGTTCATTCTTTCATTTCCATAATACATCTCAACCATCGCGTCTCTGGGACCGTAATTGAATGTGAATTTTTTCCCGTAGGGATCTTTAAGGTCCTGACTTGAAATTGATAATCTGAAATCATCAATAGTAATTTTTGGTCTGCCCGAGAGGCTCTCCAGCGGAAATTCAAGAGAAATTGCCCGTGACCCCGACGAATCGTTTCTTTCCGCACGTATACTGATGAGAATATTGTTTTCTTTCCTGATTAATACTTGAGTTATCGGCAGATCAAACTTGGCTTCATTGTATATCAGAGAGATTCTTCCTTTACTATTTTGTGCCGGAATCGCTACGGCGAGCACAAACAATATCGCGAGTGTTTTTTTCATCTCATTTCTCCTTAAACTCTTTTTCTGCTGTAATAAAAAGAATTTCGTGAACGAATCTTTCATAATCGGAATATCCGTAAACTTGATAATTCTCGCTTCCCCGTGCGAAAACAGCACTCCAGTTTTCATGCGGCAATTCGATAATTCCATTTTTGTGTCTGAAATTAATCCGTTTTTTAAATGGGGTCCATCTCTGAATCCCGTCACCGGTATTTAGTTTGGAATAATTTAAGATTACATCAGCAGAGAGCTCGCCATTTTCAAACTTTATCGGAACAAGTATGATTTCGTATGAAGATTTGAATATGTCCGCAAAATTTTTATGTGTGTTATAAGCATTAAATTTTTCTTCATTATAGAGTTTGAATGGAAAACTCAGATTGGAATAATAGACTGGCCGGTCTAATTTCAGAGTATCAGGATTAAAATCCGAAATCAAATAATTTTTTTCGGTAAATCCTATGTTATCATGATTGGCTAATGTAAAGTATGTCTTGAACCAACCAAGCTCTTCCGGAGGGTAAACTCCGAGTTCTCCCGAAAAAGTAAAAGGAATTTTTGTTACCGATGATTCATCCAAAGATTTTCTAATCTCATCATATACAAGACGGCTCGTCTTAAGGGTTTTAGCTGAACGGTCAAAGTGCGAAATATTAAGGGTGAAGTTGTAATCAGGCATCTCTTTAGATAAATAGTCTACATTTAGAAATCCTGATGAATCCGGATAAAGCAATTTGTAGTAAAGTTTGATGCCGCAATTCTGTTCATAAGCATTGTACTTAGCCGGTCGCTTAGGTGTGATCACTGCAAAGTTGATGAGAAAAGCTTTTTTATTGTTTTTTTTATCGTTAGAATAAAATGGTTTTATCTGAAACGAGATCGCTTTCTTAATATCGGGTCCGCTTGAGAATCCCTCAAGGTTTTCGATTGAAAAACCGTTATCGATCCAATTGGGAATCATAAAATCAACGCTGGTTCCTGAAGTTTCGTAATCCATAAAATCATATCCATATCCCCGTTTTCCCAAAACTAAATTGCCGTATCCTGGTACAATAAAGTGTCCGATAAATGTATTTTTGTAATCCATGACTGAGTTTATCGCGCAGGTAGCTTTCCCATCCGCCGAACTCATTGTTATTTTAGCCAGCAACTCCTCTTTTCCCTGAGCGAGAATTCCTGACACGAAAAAGAAATACATTATAGAAATAATCCGCACTCCTTTTTTAATTCCCGACAATTTGACCTCCTATGAAATCATCTTTTGTAATTACCGACTTGTTAGCTTCTATCATTTCAGAAATCCGCGCAATTCTTCTCATCTGATCGGAATCTGTGAACGATCTGATATTTCCAGCTATGTACCCTGTAGTATTTTTATTCCTGGATACACCGGGCGTACTTTTAGCTGACGCGGATTTTTCACCACCGGTCTTAACTGCCGCCGACTTAATTAAAATCGAATTCTCATTCATTAAAGAGATATACTTTTTCTGCAAAGAAGATAATTGAATTAAACCGTTTTGGTTTTCAACTCTGTTGATGAACAGCAGCATCGTCAGCACTACCGCGGCAGCTACGGAGATAATAAACGGCGCGCGATATTTTTTATCATGCCGTGCATCAATTATGGAATTCTTCTGAAAAGGAATATTGCGCGGGATGTTTACGGTTGTCCCCGCGTGAAGCGCCGAAATTTCCTTTTTAAGCCGCATAAAATCGGAAAGCGTCTTTCTTGCTCCTTTATCAGCGGCAAGAATTTCAAAAAGCTCTTTCTGAGACTCATCGCTAAGTTCATCGTCAATAAACTGGCTGATCTGTAATTCTATTTTGTTCATTTTCCGCCTTTAATTATTTCTCTTAATTGCTGCCTTGCTCTGAATAATTTGATCTTAACGTTTTCAAGCGACTGTTCTGTAATATCAGCAATCTCTTTGTATGAATATCCGCCGTATTCTTTTAGAAATAAAAGTTCATTCTGCTCGGCGCTGAGACACATCAGAGCATCTTTCAATGTTATTTCCGAATCATATTCCGGTTCGTATGTCTTGTCGAACACTTCCTCATCGATTCTGATATTGCTCTTTTCCGCACGCCTCAATCTCGAATAACAATAATTCCTTGAAACAATTAAAAGCCAGGTCTTCTGGCTCGCATCACCCCTGAACGAGCTCTCATTCTCAACATATTTTACGAAAGTCTCTTGAACCGCGTCTTTTGCATCATCAGAGTCTTTTAAAATGCTGAGGGCATATCTGTAGATGTCCATGGAATGCTTTTCATACAGTTCCGTGAACGGGATTATTTCCCTTTTATTTGTCAGAATAATTTTTTCCATCAGCTTTACAAATAGACTTGCCAGTTGATCAAAAGTTACAGCATTAAATAAAATCCGCCGGCAGCAGTCGCGGCGCATTCCTGACTGCTAATAAAAAACCCGGCAGCAGTAATCCTTCCGGATAAACATTATGGAAGGAAAATCAGCGGCCGGGAAATTGCAATTCAATTAATAGGCTCCTTTTAAATAAAGAGGAGCGCTAATCATTTAAAATATTTCGCGAGCGTTTCCTGCAGTTTAGAGCCCCGCAATTCACCCTCCATTTCGAGAATTTTTCCGTCCGCTCCTACGAGTATCGGCCTCGGAATTCCAATGACTTCGAATGCATCGGCAATTTTTCTTCCCTCTTTGGATCCGATGAAGCTGTTTTTCCATGGCATCTTCCATTTATCGTTTCTGAATTTAACAACATCATCGGCAGACCCGTCAATCGACAGACTCAGCAGTTCGAACCCCTTATCTTTGAATTTTTCAAATGCTTTGTGGAGAGCATCCATTTCGCCCACGCACGGTCCGACCAGTTGCCCAATTGTTTTTGTCAAGCTGCGGATTTAAAATATATTTTTACCCGCACCCGCCGTGCTGCTTCCAGAAAACAGGAATAGAAAAAATGCGCCGGAAAATTATTCTGTTTAGTCAGAAGAATAATTCAAAGCTTACGGAATAATTTCTGATCGGGGCAACATTCCCTATAAATTCAACGTAATTATAATTGAACAGATTGGAGATGTTCAGATATATCTTCGCCGGAATTGCACCAAGTACAAAGTTGTATCCCGCGCTGAGATCCGTAACGTAGATCGGCACTCTCTTATCTCCATCGATCACTAAATTTATCGGGGGTTGAGTAAGATTGAAGTCGATCTGTTCAACGCGGCTCATATACCGGAAATCGATTCCGAAATCGAACTGATAAGGGGAGTAATGAACCTGCGCGGTAAACGAATTCAGCGGTCTGTATTTCATCGCTATATTTTTGTCAAGGTCGCGCGCCCACATGTAATTATATCCTGCCGTAAATTTTAATTCACCCGGAAGAATGCTCCAGTTTGAGTTTAGCTCGAAACCCTGAATGCGGGCGCGGCTTAGATTAACAAATTGAATTTTAGCCTCTTTCGTCAGAACCGGTTCTATAAAATCGCTGTAATCGCTCTGATAAAATGCCGCGTCGAAAAGAATATCCTTTGAATAATTATAAAGCATCCCGGCTTCGAATGAAAAACTCGTCTCCGCTTTTAAATCAGGATTCGATTTTACATCGATCCCTCCGCCTACTCCCGCTGTAGTAAATACTTCCGAAGGTGTCGGCGCCCTGAATCCGGTGCCGAATGACGCGCGGGCAATCAGATCTTCGGTTAATTTATAATTAACTCCCGCTTTCGGAGCGGCGGCATTGGCGCTCTTAAGAGTGTCGAGCTTCATGTAATCATAGCGGAGACCGAGCGTTAAAGAAACCGACGGATCAATCTTCCATTCACCCTGGGCATACGCCCCGACACCAAGAAAATCCGGACTCATGAAGATATTAGATGAGATTTTTGAATATGATGACTCAACTCCCGTGGTAAGAAGGAATGAATCCGATAATGTGAAATTTGCCAGAAGTTCGTTGCGTATCAGATCGGCAGTCGAGGTAGTGAGCTCAATTCCGTAGCCGTCAAATTTTGTGTGATAAAAACTCGATTTGAATTCTGCGCTTATCGTTTCATTAAAACGGTGATGGTAAATCAGTCCTGTAAATAGGCGGTTGGATTTAACAGTGTTGCCGTTATCTTCATCCTTGGGGACGAGCGCATTCCGGGAATCTTTCCAGTAGAGAAAATTACCCCGGTTCATATTCAGAAAATCGGCGAAGAATGTGAGATGATTTTCGGGTGTAAAATTATAATTCAATTTAAGATAACCGAGATACCGTTTTGAGTAATCGTTCTCTCTGTAGCCCATATTGTCAAATTTCTTAAAAGACAGCGTGTAACTCAGATCGCCGTACGAATCGGAGTGTGTGAGCTCTGTCCCGTAAAAAGTTCTCATATTCTTATTCCATTTCCATATATCATAAGCCGGCTTGTCGTATAAGCCGAAGTATGACCGGAAATGCGTAACGGGATTTTTTACGGATGATCTTGTTATAATGTTTATCACTCCTCCTATTGCGGTCGATCCGTACAATGAACTAGCCGGGCCTTTAATAATCTCAATTCTTTCTATATCGGCTACCGGGATCAGTTCCCAGACTATATCGCCTGTATCGCCCGAATACATCGGGATTCCGTTAACGGCAACCAGAACGCGGGTGCCGGCTCCTTTGCTGAATCCGTTGGATCCGCGTATGCTTACCTGCTCAAGGTTCACCTGTATACCCGGTACAAACCGGAGCGCGTCGTCAAATGTCAGATAATTCTTTCTGGAAAGTATCTCCGGAAGGAGTACCGTTGTGCTGACGGGGAGGTCCCTTACTTTCTGTTCATATTTGCCCGCGCTTACAATAATCTGCTCGCTCTGAATTGCCTCTTCATTTAAAATAACCGTAAGCGGTCTTGATGCGCCGCTCAGATTATAAATTAATCTCTCCTTCGAGTAACCGATGAGAGAAACCTCTATAGTATATCTGCCGTACGGAAGATCCTTGAACTCGAAAGAGCCGTCCTGAAGAGTTGATGTCCCGGTGCGAGTGCCTGCAATCAACACACTCGCGTTTGAAAGAGGATCGTTCTGATAAGTTATCACTCTCCCCTTTAAAGAAGCGGTCTGCGCCGTTAAAATAAATCCGGGGATAAGCAATATTAGTATAAATATCTTTTTCATAGTCGCTCAAAAATTGTTGAGTATCGGTTTAACCAATTTGACCAAACGCAATTTTAAGTTTATCAATTCGGCGGCTGCGGCGGCGGAGCACTGAAATCCACACTAATCTCTACGCCTGAAGTGATCTTACCATTCTCAATCGTCAGCGTTTTTGGTTTTGACTGATCCCCGCCTAAATTGTAGAGTCCCACTATAGTCCAGTCTTTTCTTTCAAGAGAGATCTCAGGAGTTGAGGATTGTGCGATCACGACGTATCTATAATTTCCGGGAGTCAGTATAAAAAGGGGGATAAAATTATCGTCCACAGAGTTAAAATTAAAAACTTCGCTTCTGTACGGAATTGAATCTATTACAAATGCCAGATTGGGAGGAAAGAAATCCGAACCTGAAACTATTTCATTTTTGAACACTACAAGGTGTGTTCTTTTTACGCCCGCCGGCCAGCTGCCTGTAAATGTGACTCTGCCCCTAAAACCGGTTTGTCCCGGAAGAATCTCGTTTTCCGGCTCTGGTTCAATTCCCTTGCCGCATCCTCCGGCAATAACCAGAATGGCAAAAAGCAATAAGAGAGACAAAATATTTTTCATTATCATTTTTTTCCGCCTTCTTTCCCGTCTAATATAAGAGAA
>JBAYWA010000041.1:0-9088 GCA_041674325.1 Melioribacteraceae bacterium
CCCTTTAATAAAATCCTCTGCCGGATAACCGAGAATCTCGGAAACATTCGGTGAGATATACGCAATAGAGAGTTCCGGTCTGGCATTCCATTTAACAGTGATTACCGGACCGCTTATAAAGAGGTCGCGTTCCAGCCGGAGTTCATCCTCTGCTTTTTTCTTCTCTGTGATATCGTGAATTATTGAATAAAGATGTTTCCTGCCGTGAAATTCCACCGGACCGCTGTATACCTCAACATCGCGAATACTGCTATTTGCCAGTCTGTGCTGAAACAGAAAATGATATTTTCCTTTTGATGTGGCGTTCAATAGTTCCCGTCTCAATTTTTCATCCGGGAGTACATTGATGGAAGTTATTTTGAGCGAAGTAAGTTTTTCTTTCGAATAACCGTAATAGACGCATGCGGAATTATTCGCATCCACTATTTCCAAAGTTTCCGCGTCTAAGACAAGCATCACTGCGGCACTGTTCTGGAAGATGCTCTTATATCTTTCTTCACTTTCTTTTAGAATAGATTCAATTTTTTTTTGCTCTGTCGCATCTCTGGTTATTGAGATAATTACATCTTTACCGGAATAATTTCCTCTGTGGATTGTTACGACATTCGGAAATGCTTCGCCGTTTTTTTTCAGTCCCCAAAAATCAAAAGAATGGATAATTCCGGTTTCAAAAGTGCTTCTGAATAAATCGTATACTTTTAAGAGATCATTCATACTTGGGGCAGATAGAAATTCGGGCGTGCGTCCTATTAATTCATCTCTCTCGTATCCATACATCTTTTGAACGCCGAAATTTGCTTCTAATACTACCCCTTCGCCGTTCATAACAAAAATTGCTTCGCTGATAGTATTGAAAAGTTGGTGGTAGCTTCTTTCGCTTTCTGCCAGTTTTAATTCGGCCAGTTTTCTATCTGTAATGTCAATTCCGAGAGATTGGATCTCCATTTCACCGGTTGCTATTCTTATAGTTGAATAATTCCAGTCGATGAAGCGTAAATCCTTCTCTCCTTTTTTTATCCCAAATTCGAGACTATACGAGTCTTCCCCGGCGGATAAATTTCCTATCAATTCATAAACTTTAGATCTATCTTCCTCAGCCACCCAATCAATAAGTTTTCTGCCGAGAAGCTGTTTCTTGGGGAGATTAAAAAAGCGGCACATCGTTTCATTGACATAGGTGAGAGTAGTATCTTTCAAATGCCTGCAAATTAATGCCGGGGCATTTTCAACAATGGACTCCCTCCATTCATCATGTGAGCCGGCGGGATCTGAATTTTTATAATGTGAGTTTTTCTTCATTTTATGCCGGGATAGACGGTTTCTCAGGAGTTCTTTCTTTTATGATATTAATGTCGTGTAAAAATTTAACTTTGTCCATCGATTTTTTTATTATACCGTCGAAGTTAAAAACCTTTACCGAACGGATCTTAATTTCATTTGTCAGCAAATAGATTGAAACTTCATTCTCCTCTGCGATCTCTCGGATTTTATGTGTTAATATCTTTTTATCGAGCTCTCCCAGCAGATTGCTGACGAACAGATATCTCGGAAAATATTTTTCATATATCTCAATACCATCAGCTCCATTGGATGCGAGGTGGACAATAAAGTGCTCGTGTAATGCGGAATTAAAAAATGATTTGAAGCCGGCATCTTTATCAACCAATAAGATATGTTCCTTAGATTTCTGAACGGGGCTAGCGTCGGAACCGGATAAGTTTTCTATCATTTTTTTAATTCGCTCTATAGAAACAGTAAGGTCGATCGGTTTTAACAGGTAATCTGTTATCCCTTTTTGTGCGAAGGAACTGACAATCTGACCATCGCTTATAGCAGTAATTATAATAACGGGGATGCGGTTGAATATTTCACTGCTCCGGATCCGTTCAAGTGTTTCTATTCCATCCATAACCGGCATGGATACATCAAGCAAAATGATGTCAGGAATATCGTTTTTTAGAATTTCCAATCCAACCGCACCGTTAGCAGCTTCGAGAATATCCCAGTCAAAATTTTTTTTGAGGAGTATCCGCAATAGTTGTCTTATTGATGGGTCATCTTCTATTATCAAAAATTTGCGCGTTGTCATACCTTACTCAGATTCTCAGATTGTGCGTTTTTCGGAATAGTAAAATGTAAAGTAGTTCCACTACCAATTATACTCTCTACCCATATTCTGCCACCGTGTCTTTCAACAAATTCCTTGCAGAGTAGCAACCCCAATCCCGTTCCGTTTTCTTTAGCGGTACCGTTTGTGGAGAATATTATCTCTGAATCAAAAAGTTTCACTAAATCGAGTTTTGAAATCCCTATTCCGTTATCTGAGACACTCAAATGGAAATCACCATTTTCTTCAATGCATCCGATCTTTACCATTCCTCCGTTTCGTGTAAACTTGATAGCATTCCCCGCCAGGTTAATGAGTATGGATTGCATCATATTTTCATCGGCGAATATTTTAGTCCCGGGGGCGACCTCGCTGATAAGGGCGATGTTTTTGTTAGACGCGGCCGCTGCGAGCAGACTTACTATCCGCGAGGTGCTTTTGGAGATATCCATAGTCTGCTTGTGGAGATACATTCTTCCGGTCTGGATTCTTGACCAATCCAATATGTTTGACAGGAGTGTGTTTGTGGATTTTGCAATCTCCCCTATATTTCCGGCAAAATGTTTAATCTCCTCCTTGTCCAGGGAATCAAGTTCTTTTGACAACAGCTCTGCGTAGCCCAGCAATCCGTTTATCGGGGTGCGCAAATCATGACTTAAAATCGAGAAGAATTTATCCTTTGTAGCATTTAAATTTTTAAGTTCTTCGGTGAATTTTTTAATCTGAATCTCAGCATGTTTTTGTTTTGAAATATCGCGCAATATCATAAGCACAATATCGTGCCCGGCAATTACAAATCTGGCTTCAAAAAATTCAGTTTCGGTTTTACTCTCAAGATTGAATTCAAACATTTCTATTCCGCCCGAATCCAAAGCGGCGCTAATAGATTCCATGATTCGATCGGAAACCGGTTCTGGAAAGACTGTCCGGATGGATTGTCCTTTAAGCTGGAATTTATTTACAAAAAGTTTCTGGAAATTGCTCTGATAGTCTATAAATTTCCCGTCACGCGTAAGGACAAAGATAAGATCAGGAAGCGCTTTAAGTATCGAATAATCACCGGCTTTTATATCTGCGATCAGTTTTTCTATTATTACATGATCTGTTATATCCTCAACCACGCAGTCGTAAAAAAGAACTTCACCATTTTCGTTTTTTGCAGGTTTGCAAATTTCCCTTAAAAGAAGCGACTGCCCGTTTTTTTTGACCCATCTGCTTTCAAACGGTTCCCCCGGATTATTGAGATTCATGAAGGAAGAATATTTGGATGAAGAAAAACACTCGCCGAATCTCTCATCCAGTTGTGTGTATAGGACTAATTCCTCGAGGGACTGGAATCCGAGAAGATTGATGAAAACCTCAGTCGCAAAAACAGGCGTGCCGTCATTTTTAATTCTGACCAAACCGAGTGAGAAATCATTTATCAGATTTCCCGTCTGCGTCGGCTGCTTAACAGGGAATACGGTTTCTTTCATCTCTGCAATTAATATCCGTTCAATTCGTATTTTACAATTATTGCAACAATTTAGGCCGGGTATATTAATCCTTGCCCAATAATTAAAGTAAATACGGCAATTCAGGTGCCATAACTATTTAAAAGATTAATTATTTGGTATCAAAATCGACGAGAAATAAGAGTCGTTTTCAGCCGAAATTGGTCAGAAGTGAATAAGATGACGGGTGTTGTTTCCGACTCCATTTTACTGCGTGTACGGATTAGATCATCTGCTTAATATTAGCCATTTCGAACGATCACATTCGATCATATCATCTGGTAATCCGGAACGGAATTTGGAATAAAACTTGTTCTAAAATAGCAATCATGAGGAAACAATGATTATAGTGAGTATAAAAAGTGAGGAAAATTTTTATGAGATTAATCTTTATCGTCACCTTGTGAAAGTTGAAATGACGAAAAAGATGATTCCCGGGAAAAATTCTCATTGGAAAACAATCTCAATCTTCATTTCGCTCTTCGAGGGCGTACTCATATTATTCAAAAAAATTATTCTTGCCAGGATTACAAAAAATACGATCTGAAACAGCAGCATAGGACAGACGGATTCTTTACCGCAGATGAGATCGAAAATGAAGGGTACTGCCGCTATTTAAAATAATTTATAATTTGCGATAATTATAAATGACCCGGCCCGATTGGCTTTAAAATCTCAGGATGTGCGATGCCGGGAGAAAGTGAAACCGTAAAAGATAAATAGTGTCTGTTAAATTGAGGAACACAATATGAGTAACCAACCAGAGATTAAGAGCGAGTCAACAGAACTTCTACAACTTGTCAGTTTCAAGATTGCGAGCGAAGAATTCGGCGTAGATATACTGAATGTTCAGGAGATCAATAAGCTGACGGAGATAACCCGTGTACCAAACTCCCCGGATTTTGTTGAAGGTGTAATCAATCTGCGGGGCAGAGTGATACCGGTAGTAAACCTGAGAATAAAAATGGGCATGCCTAACAAAGAGTACGATAAGGACACCCGCATAATTGTTGTAGATCTTTCCGGAAAGACCGTCGGATTTTTGGTGGATTCAGTCAGCGAGGTCCTGAGAATTCCCCGGAACATAATTGAGCCGCCGCCATCAATGGTTGCCGGAATCAACTCAAACTATATTACCGCAGTTGGAAAGATGGAAGACAGACTGCTGATCCTGCTGGATCTTAGCAATGTGCTTCTTCAGGAGGAAAAAACAGTTCTGGAAAATGCGGTCTGACCGGAATTTCCCGAAACTAAATAATTAAACGATATGGAGTGATGAACTCAACGCGGAATTTATCAGAGACGCTTAGCGTTGAGGAAAATATTAAGCGCCCACATGCGGGGGAATAACCAATTCCTCCGAACTCATTCAAGCCGGATGTAATTTCACAACCGATTTAAAATTTTGTTGCTGCCTCTTAATTGAAATGAATATCCGGCTGCTATAAGAATTTGCACAACCCCCGGACCCCGATCAAAAAAATCTAACGCAATTTAAAATTAAAATATCTTTTGATTCGTACGATAATATCTACGCGGGAAAAATTATTGAGAGCGGGGGAGATATTGTGAAATGCTTGGGGTATGATATCCTGAGCCGGTGGTGTGAAACACCGGCCTAAACGAAACGGCGGATACTCTACATATGCTTTTCTCTTGCGATACAAAAATGATTTCAATTTTTTTATTTCATATACGAATATAAACTGATGAGGACGAAATGAAATTAGCAAAAGTAATTGAAGTCGATAAGGAGAAATGCGTAAGCTGCTACCGATGCATCGCTGTGTGTCCGGTAAAATACTGCAATGATGGAAGCGGCGATCACGTTGCTATAAAAGAAGACCTCTGTATTGGTTGCGGAGAGTGCCTCAAAGCATGCCCGCACGATGCAAGAATAGCTATCGATGATTTCGATCTATTTATCAACGCGGCTAAGAGAAAAGAAAAAATTGTTGCCGTTATTGCCCCGGCAATAGCAGCAGAATTTCCCAATAAGTATCTGCAATTCAACGGATGGCTGAAATCACTTGGAGTAAGCGCATTTTTTGATGTGAGCTTCGGGGCGGAGTTGACGGTCAAAAGCTATCTGGACCATGTAAAAGAGAATAATCCGAAAGCCGTTATCGCTCAGCCGTGCCCGGCAATTGTAAGTTACATTGAAATATTCCAGCCGGGACTGCTTAAATATCTGGCTCCCGCAGATAGTCCCATGATGCATACCATTAAACTGATAAAAAATTATTACCCTCAATATTCCGGTCATAAAGTGCTGATAGTTTCTCCATGTATTGCAAAGAGAAGAGAGTTCGATGAAGTGGGACTTGGAGATTACAATGTAACTATGAAAAAATTCAGTGAGCATATACGGGAGGAAAGGATTGACTTAAACAGGTACGCGGAAACGGAATTCGATAATGCCCCCGCAGAGAGAGCTGTGCTTTTCTCTACGCCGGGAGGATTATTGAGAACCGCGCAGAGAGAACTACCCGCAATCACTCAGCTTGCAAGAAAGATAGAAGGCCCCGCCACAATATATCATTACCTGTCGCATCTCGAAAAAGATATTGTGAATGGATCGGCGCCTTTGCTTATCGACTGTCTTAATTGCGAACACGGATGCAACGGCGGAACCGGCACAAGCAGGGATAAATCCCAGGATGAACTTGAGGGGCTGATCGAAAAAAGAAATCTGGAGATGCAGAAGCAGCACAAATCCAAAAATATCTTCAGAAGCAAGACGCTTGCCCGGCGCAATCTTACCAAAACGGTCAATAAGTTCTGGAAAAAGAATCTCTATGACAGGAGCTATAAAGATTTATCCCACTCCAATTTCCACAGCGTAGTAAAAACGCCAGCTAAACATGAAATGGACAAAATCTTTACGGATCTTCTGAAAGAGAGCAATGCCGATGTGCTTAATTGCGGCGGTTGCGGCTATCACAGTTGTGAAGAGATGGGAACGGCAATCTATAACGGATTGAATAAAAAAGAGAATTGCCATCATTACGAGAAGAAATATTTTACAATGAGTGTTAACGATATGCTTCTGGAGATGGATAAATTTGCAGCTGGCGATCTGACGGTTGAACTTATTTCGGAGAAAGATGATGAGGTTTCGAAATTCTACAACGGGTTTAACCGCGCGTTGGAAAATATAAGGAATCTGCTAAGCTCACTTATCTCATTGATTAATTCGACGGCAAGCGCAAGCAATCAGATATCGTCCAGCGCTGAGGAGATGGCCGCCGGCGCGCAGGAGCAAAGCATGCAGGCATCCGAAGTTGCCGGGGCGGTAGAACAGATGACAAAGACAATTCTGGAGACAACAAAGAATTCTTCCTCTGCCGCAGAAGCCGCAAAACACGCGGGAACAATAGCTAAAGAAGGGGGCAAGGTAATAAATGAGACCATCGACGGAATGGGCCGTATCGCCGATGTTGTCCGTAAAGCCGCTGAAACAGTGCGCGCTCTGGGCAAAAACAGCGATCAGATAGGCGAGATAGTGCAGGTGATAGATGATATAGCAGATCAGACAAATCTTCTGGCGTTGAATGCGGCAATAGAAGCAGCACGCGCCGGGGAACAGGGGAGAGGATTTGCGGTTGTGGCAGATGAAGTAAGAAAGCTGGCCGAACGGACGACGAAAGCAACAAAAGAGATAGCGACGATGATCAAGCAGATACAGAAAGATACGGATGGAGCTGTTGTATCTATGAATGAAGGTACAGTTGAAGTTGAAAAGGGAAAACAGCTTGCCGATAAAGCCGGCGACTCACTTACTCAGATCATAAAAGGGTCGGATGAAGTGGTTGATATGGCTATGCAGGTTGCCGCCGCGAGCGAAGAACAGAGCGCTACTTCGGAACAGATTTCAAAAAACATAGAAGGGATAAGCAACGTAACGCAGGAGAGCACTGCCGGAATTCAGCAGATTGCGAAAGCATCAGAAGATCTTAACCGGCTTACGCTTAGTCTGCAGGAGTTAGTGGGGCACTTCAAACTAAAAAATGATATGAGCAATCTGGCGATACGCAAGAATGGAAAACTTATAAAGGTCGACTGATTATTTAAATGATTTATTATAATTAAATATAAATGCTAAACGGGAGTTTATCTATTTAAACTCCCGTTTTTGCTTATAGAAGAGAAAAAGAGCGAGTAACAAGATTTTAAATGCCGCAATTTCGAACTATATGTGGAATTGCTTTTCCCCAAAAATGATCCGGTCGCGCACCCCATTCAATTAAACCTAAAATTCTTCGATAATAATTTGTAATAAGTGAGAATCTTTAAAAATATCAATCAAGGTTATAATATGAGCGCGATAACCCAAAAATTATCTCGTTGTAAAAGAGCGGGGGTACTGTTTCTAATCTGCGTTTCTATCTCTATGATCCCTTTTCAAGGAAAAATTGAGGCACAGGTTAGCGGCATTTCAGGCGCAAAGCTCTGCGTTCCTGATGCGGGCGCATTATCAGCGGGCAGTTTCGAATTTGAACCGTCGTTCTCTGTTTTCAGCTCCTCCCATCGCTTCTGTGAAAACGGCTCTCTTGAATCGCTGGCCGGCGAGTCTGTCTCCTCGAGCGTATTGTTCAGAGTTACAGCGGGCATTGCCGACGGATTCGAAATAGGAACCGCGTTTTCATCAACTATAGAGCAGGTCTCCGTAGGCTCAAAATATATTTTTTCCGAATCGGAAAATTTCAGTTTCGGATTAATTGCCGGAGTTTCTCTCCCCGCAGGAAATAAATTCATAGCGGATTCGCTTCACAATGCCGATAATTATCTTACTTCTTCCTACGGCGCTCTGGGATCTGTGAAATTATCCGAGCAATCGAGCATAGATATGATTTTTTCTTTTACCAGACTACACGGCGAAAATTCATTCGATAAAATATTGACTTACGGTATCGGTTTTGGCCAGTGGATATCAGAAAAATTTCAATTTGTTGCAGAACTGAACGGTTTCTCGACTTACAACGGCAGACTTCATTCCGGCAAATTATCATTTATGCCGGGAGTCACTTATAAAATATCCGGGCAGTTTCTTTTTGTGCTGGGGACACAGTTTGATCTGATGGGGAAGAACGAGGATAAAAGCTACGGCTATTTTTCAGCGTTTACTATATCATTTAATTAATTGAAAAGCAGTGAGGGCAAAGTAAAATGAAAGCAATTAAAAATCTGTCGGTCAGGATGAAACTGATTGCGGGATTCGGGTCAATACTTCTGATCAGTGCGGTTTTCGCCCTGTTCATGGTAAATTCAATCAGTGAGTTTGGGACTGACGTAAATACTCTGGAATCTGTGCAGAAAGAGCTATCTGTAGCCAAGGATCTTCAGATAAATACTCTTAACATGTGGCAATATGTAACTGATGCCGCTCTTACAAAAGAGAATAGTTCGTTGGATAGAGCAACTGAATATTTGGTCAAGGCGAAATCGGATATCGACAAATTAATTGATTTCCGGAAAGGGGATTCAA
>JBAYWA010000042.1:0-8920 GCA_041674325.1 Melioribacteraceae bacterium
CCTGATAATATTTTTTTTCATTTTATTTATACCGGAAATTTCCGCTCAGAATATACCTGAACTGGTAACCGACCGCCCGGATGTTACCGAATCCCCGTTGACCGTCCCGGTAGACGCGTTCCAGATAGAACTAGGATTTCTATTTCAAAAACAAAAATTTACCGCATTGCCAGTTCCGGTTGAAAAAAATAATTTAATTCTTGCCGGCACGCTATGCCGATACGGTGTAAGCAAAAATATAGAGTTCAGATTCGGCGGGGAGTATTTCATCGGACGGACAATCGACGGGGAATCGGAGTCGTTTATTCAGGGAATCAGAGATATCTCTCTGGGTTTAAAAATAAATTTAAGAAAAGATGAAAAGCTACTCTCCGATATAGGAGTGATTATTCAGTCGGCTGTCCCCTTTGGAAATGAAAAATTGCGCCCTGATAATTTTCTTCCGGCAGTCATCGTCTCTATTGGCCAGCCGGTTAACCGAAATTTTTCATTCGGATGTAATATTGGCTTGGAGAAAAATTCTGAAGGGAGTGGTAGTGTTCTATTTTATTCGGGATCGCTTACTTATGATTTAGGGGGGATAGCAGAGCCATTTCTTGAATTCTACGGGCGCACTTTTAAAAATTCGAAACCTTTAAATTATCTGAATTTTGGAATAACTTATCTCTTCAGGCAAAATGTTCAAGTGGATATCTCTTTTGGAACTTCGCTTACAAACGGTTTAACGGACAATTCCGGAGGATTCGGGATCTCTCTCAGACTGCCGGATTAAAATCAACCGTTTGTTTCGCGGGGGATTACTTTTTTCGGTGAAGGAAGAGTCCGGAGCATCATCCGTTCCTGATGATTAATTTTATTTTCCGTGTAAACTTTTTTGTTTAATATATAATTTCCAGTCGGAAGAAGTACCCTTGCCTTAATATTATCATTCAGGCAGGTCTCTAGTATATAATTCTTTATAAATTTTTTGAGGCTTTTGTCAATTATCGGAAATGAGGTCTCAACTCTCCGGTCAAGATTCCGCTGCATCAGATCCGCGCTGCTGCAGTAAATCTCATCCTCGCCGTCATTATAAAAATAGTAGATACGGCTGTGCTCCAAAAACCTGCCGACAATACTGACTACGCGTATATTATCGCTCAGACCGTACTGCTGGGGAACCAGACAGCAGATACCTCTGACTATAAGGTCTATTTTAACTCCATGTGAAGAAGCTTCGTACAGTGCGGCGATCAATAACGGATCAACAAGAGAATTAAGTTTGAAGATCAGATGTCCCGTGCCCCCGTTTTTAACGTTTTTAATCTCCCGGTTGATTAATTCAAGAAATTTCTGCCGTTTATTTATGGGCGCCACCCACAATTTTCTAAAATCCTTCTGCTCGGAATATCCGGTAAGAAAATTAAATATCTCCGAAACATCCGAACATATCTCTTCGTCGCACGTGAACAAACCGAGATCGGTATAAATTTTTGCCGTGGCGGTATTATAATTTCCCGTGCTCATATGCACGTAACGTTTAACACCGTCGATCTCCTTCCGCACAACAAGGGTCATCTTGGCGTGAGTCTTTAACCCCAGCAATCCGTAAACTACATGCACACCGGCTTTTTCAAGCTCACGCGCCCAGAAGATATTATTCTCCTCATCGAACCTTGCTTTAAGTTCAACAAGCACCGCAACCTGTTTCTTTCTCTCCGCCGCCTCAATTAGATATTTGACTATCGGTGAATTCGGGCCCACTCTGTAAAGAGTCTGCTTGATTGCAAGAACATCCGGATCAAGAGACGCCTGCTTGATGAATTCGGTTACCGGATTGAATGAGTCGTACGGATGACTTAGAAGAATATCTTTTTTTCTGATCAGAGAAAAAATGTTCTCTTCTTCTTCAAATATCTCCGGAATTACCGGGTGAAACGGTTTTTCCTTTAAATTCGGAAGCTGCAGATCATACAAAAGCATCAGATCGCTCAATCCCAGGTTTCCGTCTATAACATGCAGATCGTCCTTTGTGATCTCGAGATTTTCCACAAGAGTCTCGATCATATACTGAGGCATATTTTTTTCAACTTCCAGACGCACAACAGAACCGAATTTTCTCTGCTTGATATTTTCTTCCATCATCTGAAGCAGATCGTCCGCCTCATCCTCCTGAATTTCCAGATCCGTATCGCGTGTTATTCTGAATCTGTAGGATTCAATCACCTCAAGTCCCGGAAATAAAAGATTCAGATTGGATTTTATCAGATCCCCAATCCATACATACTTTACCGCACCGTTTGAATTTCCGTTTCTTACACGGGTTTTTATAATATTTTCAATGCGGAGCAGCCGGGGCAGAATTGATGGAACTTTAACGCGGGCAAAATATTTCTCGCCCGCTGGTTTTCTGATCAGAATCGCAAAACTCAGACTCAGATTTGAGATATATGGGAATGGTCTGCCTGGATCGAATGCGAGTGGTGTAAGTACCGGATAAATTTCTTTAAGGAAATACTGATTAAGAGAATCGCGCTCCTCTCGGGAAAGTTCTTCGAGATTGTAGATATATATTTTGTTTTCTCTTAACTGCGGAATGATCTCTTCCCGCCAGTAATCATTGACTCTTTTGAGCATCGGCTGAAGCGTCTGCTCTATCTTTCTCAGCTGCTCTATAGGTGTCAGTCCGTCGATGGATGTATCTAATACTTTGGCGCGCAGTTGTTCCTTGATACCGGCGATTCTGATCATGTAAAATTCATCAAGATTAGAGAAAAATATGGAGATGAATTTTACTTTATCGAGTAATGGCAGATCCGGATTAAGGGCCTCTTCAAGAACGCGTCTGTTAAATTCCAGCCAGCTGAGATCGCGGCTGAATAAATTTTCGGGCTTGATATATTTCTGAAGATTTTCTTTAGTCAGCTTCATATAATTTTTATAGTACCGTCACATTTTAGGGTGATGAATATAATGCTTTTCGTCCAGAATTACGTTTCCATCGGGCATCTTCTGTTCCTGGAACCTGTAAGAGTTTTTCAGATGAAAAGGAAACTGTAATTAAAATTTCTTGGCCGATGAAAAACTTCCGAGATCGTAATCGATCTCTTTCAAGGGCATCGGCAGCCTTCTGATTTTTACTCCAGCTATATCAAAAAATTTCTCTGCGAGCGTATCGTGATAATCGGAAAATATCACAATCTCTTTTATACCGGCGGTGATCAACGCTTTCGAGCAGTTTGTACAAGGCATGTTGGTTATATAAGCTGTAGAATCATTAGTACTTATGCCGTGAGAAGAACATTGGAGTATTGCGTTCATCTCAGCATGAATAGTGCGGACGCAATGATTATCGACAATAAGACATCCGTCATCTTCGCAATGCTTATCGCCCGGAATTGAACCGTTATATCCCGTGGAGAGTATCTGTTTATCTTTTACAAGAACACATCCGCAATGCATTCTCGGACACGTAGCACGTTCGGATACAAGCATTGCAACTTTTAAAAAATAATCGTCCCAAGAGGGACGGACCGCTTTTGTAGTGCCCATTTATCACCTGGATTAGTCATTTTCTGAATTCAATTTACAAAATATTTTACATGGAAATATTCACCCGGACCCTTATAAATAATTTTGCGATTTAAAAAAGTCGCATTTCAGGTCAAAAACCCGACTAATGAACCGGGGCTGGAAAAGGAACGGGTAAAAAAAACTGCTATGGTTGAGGGCGGACCATAGCAGTTTGATATGTAATAAGGGGGGTAATGCTATTGAGAATCGTTATTATATAATCAAAAGCCATACCAGAAGAGTGATGGAAATGAAGGTTCTCTCTACTTGGTTCCTTGCGGATCTTGGGGATAGGAAAAATTTGTTTTCAGCCGGAAATCAAACAAAAATATTATCGGGCAAAATGGAAGTGATTCTACGAGACCGAAATATTCCGTAATGGAAGCGGTAATTTTCGCATTTTCTTCAGGTAATTTTTTCTGCCCGGTTGAGAATTATCTTAAAAGTCGTTCCCTCATTCACTTCCGAATGTTTGACGAAAATTTTTCCCTTATGGTAATCTTCAACAATTCTCTTGGATAAGCTCAATCCCAATCCCCATCCTCTTCTTTTTGTGCTGTATCCCGGCCGGAAAATATCTTTCTTTTTGCCGCTCTCAATCCCTTTTCCGTTGTCAGAAACTTCAATCTCTATCTTTCCGGATCTTTCCTCTACCTGAAAATTAATTTTACCATTTTGAGTTTCGATTGCGTCGAGCGCGTTCTTAATAAGATTTTCAACAACCCATTCGAATAATTCACCGTTCATTTTGGCTTTGAGTTCCTGATTCCCGGTCAGATTGATAGTTACATTTTTACCAAGCTGGGGGAGGCGCCTCTGAAAATAATTTGCCACATGCTCAATTGTCTTATAGGGTGAGCCCTCTTTCAGTTCCGGTTTTGAACCGATTTTAGAAAAACGGCTGGTAATTTTATTGAGTCTTGTAAGATCGCTTGCTATCTCTTCCGATATATCAAGTACTTTATCCTGATTGCCGTAATTCATCTTCAGCATTTCGTTCCATCCCATCAGGCTGGAGATGGGTGTTCCGAGCTGATGTGCAGTCTCCTTTGACATGCCGACCCATATGTTGCTGTGTTCGCTCTTTTTAATATAGCTGAAACTCGAATAAGCGATTATGAGAAAGAGGAGAGCAAAAATTATCTGAAGATAGGGATAGTATCTGAGGCGCGTAATTACGTCTGAATCGCCGTAGTAAATTTTCTGGAATACGGTACCGTCCGGTAATTTTATATCGATCGGCGGATGCTCCGATGCCAGCAGCTTAACTTTCTCGGAAAGAAAATTTTTAAGTTCCGGGCCGTTAAGTCCGGCTTCGTGTGGAATGTTTTTATATCCGCTTCCTGCAACGGAGGATGTAACAATGCCTTTTCCGTCGGTCAATATAAGTGGAAAATCGATTCTCTGAATTATATTCTGGAAGATAAATGTAAGATCCTCGCTAGGGGATTCTGTATTAGCTACATATTCCAAGCTGCTGGCGTACAACTTCGCAATCTCTTTTTCCCGTTCCTGAAGTATTTCAACCAGATTCCGGGTATAGTAGAGAGTTCCGAAAGCAATTGCTGCTCCGATAATGATCAGACTCAATTTGATATTCATGGAGGCCGGACCGCCGGACATTTTCATATCTGTCTCCCTGTAGAATTTATCCGATGAAATTTACTAAACCGTATCCAGCAACGGAAAAAAAAGAGAGTGCAAAAAAGAATCTATAATTGTATAGTCTGATCGCGCCTTGGTCCTACGGAAATCATGCTTATCTCAAATCCACTCTTCCGCGAGATGAATTCAAGATAATCCTTCGCCTCGGATGGTAGCTGATCATAGTCCGTAAAATTAGATAATTCGGTATTCCATCCGTTAAGAATCTCGTAAACAGGTGTAACCAGAGAGAGCCGCTTCTCGTCTGTCGGGAATGACTTTAAAAGTTTTCCGTTGATTTCGTACCCCACGCAAACTTTAATTTTTTCGAAGTGGCTGAGTATATCGAGTTTTGTTACAGCCGCGCTCTGAATCCCGTTTATCATTCTAGAATAATTTACAAGGAATGCGTCGAACCATCCGCATCTTCTCGGCCGGCCGGTCGTCGCGCCGAATTCAGCGCCGACTTTTCTCAGTTTTTCCCCATCCTCATCCAGCAGTTCAGTAGGGAATGGTCCTAATCCTACGCGCGTAGTATAAGCTTTTACAATACCGATGACAGATGAGATCTTTGTAGGGGGAA
Organism: Melioribacteraceae bacterium; assembly: GCA_041674325.1. GTDB lineage: Bacteria > Bacteroidota > Ignavibacteria > Ignavibacteriales > Melioribacteraceae > Fen-1258. The sequence continues at coordinate 5,780 of JBAYWA010000042.1, forward strand.
TTCCCGATCCCGTGCAGGCGCCTCCGGAAGTAGGACTAGAAGAAGTTACATACGGATATGTGCCGAAATCCACATCGAGCAGAGCGCCCTGAGCGCCCTCGAGAAGAATCGATTTGCCCTCCTGAAGCGCGGTATCCAGAAATAGAGGAGTGTCAGTTATATACTGATCTATCGCATCATCGAATTTCTGATATTCCTTAATTATCTCTTCTACGTTAAGTTCGTCCTGATTGTAGACCTTTCTGAGAAGATTGTTTTTTTCTTCAAGGTTTTGTTTAATCTTTTCTCCCAGAACTTCCTTGTCCAGCAGGTCAACAATTTTCACCCCTTTCCGCGCATATTTGTCAATGTAACAGGGGCCAATTCCGCGGCCGGTTGTTCCGATTTTCGACTGAGTGCTTTCACTGATTGAATCAAGAAGTTTATGGTAAGGCATTATTAGATGAGCGTTATGACTAATGAAAAGGCGTCCCTTTATGCTTATTCCCATCCCTTCCAGAAGAGCTATTTCGTCAAGCAGGGCTTTCGGATCTATCACCACGCCGTTGCCTATGACGCATAATACGCCTTCCCGCAATATTCCGGAGGGGATAAGATGAAGAATAAATTTCTTGTCGCCTACTTCGACAGTATGACCGGCATTAGCTCCCCCCTGATACCGCACAACGATATCGAAACGTTCGCTTAAAATATCGACTATTTTTCCCTTGCCTTCGTCGCCCCATTGACTGCCGACAATTACAGTTACACTCATCTATGCCTCGGATAAAATTTAGGTAGGTTAAAACTCCGGCCGAATTAGCCGGAGCGTTATTAATTTTTAAATTTATTTGAAACTTTCTACGGCTGTTTCTACGGTTGCGAAATGTTCGAATATTGTAATCAGTTTTGTAATTACAAGCAGACTCTCAATTTTCTCTGTAGCGTTAGCAAGTTTCATAACGCCCCCTCCGTTCTTCACAGTTGTATAACCGCTAATGAGCATTCCTAATCCGGAACTATTCATGAATTTCGTCTCGGAAAGATCGATTATCACATTTTTCTTCCCCTCGTCTAGCAACTTATGAAGCAGATCGCTGAATTCCTGGGCTTCCGGACCGCCCATTACATTTCCTTTCAATTCAACTACAACGGCTCCGTATTTTTCTACCTGTTTGACCTTCATAGATTCTCCCTAAGTTTTATTTAAAGTTAGTCATCAATTTTATCTAATTCAATCTTGTTCGAAAATAAAGAGTAAAGAATGGATATAATCATTTACAAATATTTATATTGGCAGCTAAATTATTGAATAGACTAGTAAAAAGAAAGTTAATTCAGTTCTCTAATGATTTATGATTTGTTGGATATAAATCATAATTTTTAGAGGAACATATAACAGTTATTCCCGTCTAAAAGCATGGAATTCGGAAAAGAGAAAGAGCAGTTCGATTTTAGCGAATCAAAGGGAGAAAAGGATGAAGATTTTTCTCTCATAAGGGCGTTCATCAACGGCGAGGAATCAAATTTCCGGGTGCTCGTTTATAAGCATAAAGATAAGGTAAGAAATCTGGTTTTTCTTACATTGGGCGACACTGAATTTGTTGATGATATCTCACAGGATGTATTTATAAGCGTTTATCATAAGCTTAATGAATTCCGGTTCGAATCCAAATTTACAACCTGGCTTTACAGGATCACTGTTAATAAGTGCCGGGATTATTTAAGAAAGAAAAGAGTCCGCAGCATATTCGTCCCAATAAAGGATTCGGATACTCTTTACGGAACCGGTCCGTTTTCTGAAGATGTGGATATACCGAACCTTGTAAGAGGCGCTATAGATAAATTGCCTGAAAAACTTAGAGTGCCGCTTGTGCTGAGGGATATAGACGGTTTAAGTTATAAAGAGATTGCAGAACAGCTGGGCACCGAAGTTGGAACAATTAAATCCAGAATTTTCAGGGCCCGTGAGAGTTTAAAAATAATTTTAGAGCCATATCAGAAAGAGTTAAGAGCGCATTAGAGATGGAACAACGGAACACAAAATTTACCGGCTTTCAAAAAGTCAGAAAATATATACCTGTTGCTCTTCTTATTCTGCTGACTCTCGCTTTAATGCTCTTTTTCAAATACAGAAAAGAGGAAATTTCGGAGATATTTGAAGAGGGGAGAAATAACATCCTGGCATTTTACGCCGAAAATCTTAAACCGCTTCTTTTCCAGACCACAATTACTCAGGAAGATGTATTCAATTTTGCGCTGTTCAACAGCCTGCCCCTTGATAAGGACAGAAATAAAATTCTTGAGATCACCGGAGACCAATACGGAAAAAATACTTTTGTAATAAAAACTTCCGCCTATAATCCCTCAACAAAAAATTACGAGACATTTGTCAATTATATGGGGATGAACAGTCAGCAGAAGGAGAGGATAGATTCGATACTGAATTCATACAAGAAAGAGATTTATTCTTCGGTGCTGGTCAATGAAAAAAACACTTATGCAGTCAATCCCAAAATCTCGGAACTGCAGCAGGCGGTTCTTGCCGATATTCTTTCATATGCGCGTACGGTTGATAAATCGAAATCGGAAGAGAGATTTACCGATTATTTTAATTACAGGGATCAGGGAAATATCGCAAAGCTGATAGGATCCGCAAGAGACATTCCCCAAAATGAATATATACTTATAACACCCGATACTGTCGCCCGTACTTATTTTAAGTGGAATCAAAAGGAGTTAGACAGGCATCTGGACGATCTCGAAAACCGAAGCATAGCCATTACCCCCCCAATTCCTGATCTGGAAGTCAAGTTCGAAGGTTCTAATCTGAAAGAAAACAGGATGCAGAATTGGAAGGCCGGCGGTTATTCGTACAATATCGACTCGAATTCGCTCAAAGTGGTTGTCCCTGCTGATGTAATGAATTTATCGAGGGCTATCCAGGACAGTATAAGAATTAAACTGAATGAAGCCGCGCAGAAGATGAAGAATATCTCTTTTCATTCAGGACATACTCGATCGGAGAATAGAAAAAAGAGAGTGCCGCCGGCCCCTGAACCGCCCGAAATAATTATCAATCCGTTCGAGATTGCTGGCAAAACAATGGAGATGCTCTCCAGCGGTGAACTTTTCTCCAAAGGTCAAGCCGTGAATTGGGAA
>JBAYWA010000043.1:0-8871 GCA_041674325.1 Melioribacteraceae bacterium
GTTGAAACTAAAGACGCGCCCGCTGCTAAAAAACCTGCCCAGCCATTAACACCGGCTCAGGAAGAAGCAGAAAAAAATAAAAAGAAAAAGAAAATTCTTAAGACAAAGAAAAAACCCGGAGTTCCCGGCCACGCACCGGAAGAGGTTATTGTAGCTAAGAAGAAGAGAAAAATAAAACGCCTCGAGATAGATAAACGGGAAGTTGAAGACGCTATAAAGAGAACGCTTTTAAGTATCGATGAATCTTCAGTTGGCGGACGCGCTTCGGCCAGAAAAAAGAAGAGAAAAGAGAAAGAAGAGATTCAGAATCAGATCCTTCAGCAGAAAGAGCTCGATAAATCCATCATAAAAGTCAGCGAATTCATTGCCGTCAACGAACTGGCTCACCTGATGGGCGTTTCGGTGAGCGATGTGATTCAAAAATGCATCGGGCTAGGTCTGATGGTTTCCATTAATCAGCGCCTCGATGTTGAGACAATTACATTAATAGCAGACGACTTCGGTTTTGAAATTGAACTCGAAGAGGAATATCAGTCGGATATCGACGCCGATCTCCCGGATCCGGTTGAAACTCTTAAACCGCGTCCCCCTGTAGTTACAATAATGGGACATGTGGATCACGGCAAGACTTCATTGCTCGATTATATACGCCGCGCAAACGTGGTTGCCGGAGAAGCCGGAGGAATAACACAGCATATAGGCGCTTATAAAGTAATACTGGACGATGACAGAAAAGTTACATTTTTAGATACGCCGGGTCACGAGGCTTTTACGGCCATGCGTGCCCGCGGAGCCCGCGTTACAGATATCGTCGTATTGATAGTTGCCGCAGATGACGCAGTTATGCCTCAGACGGTAGAAGCTATCAATCACGCTCTTGCGGCAAATGTTCCAATCATAATTGCTATAAATAAAATTGATAAGCCGAACAGCAACATTGAAAGAATTAAACAGCAGCTTGCTGAAAGAAACATTTTAGTTGAAGAGTGGGGCGGTAAATATCAGTGCGTGGAAGTGTCCGCTAAACTTGGAAAGAATGTGGACCTGCTTCTTGAAAAGCTGGTTCTCGAGGCAGAACTCCTGGATCTGAAAGCAAATCCGGACCGCCTAGCCCGGGGAACAATCATTGAAAGCCAGCTGGATAAGGGAAAAGGTGTTACTGCGACTGTTCTTGTACAGAAAGGAACTTTGAAAGTAGGGGACCCGTTTATTGCGGGAGTGGTACACGGGCGCGTAAGAGCAATGTTCGATGAGCGCGGCAAAAAAGTTTTTGAAGCCGGCCCTTCAACTCCTGTTCTTGTTCTCGGATTTGAATCAGCTCCTCAGGCGGGCGATACTTTCCATATAGCAGAATCTGAACGCGAAGCCCGTGAGATAAGTCTTAAACGTATGCAGCTCAAGAGAGAACAGGATCACCGTCAGGTGCATCATATCACTCTCGATGAAATTGCAAGTCAGATCAGCCACGGAGGATTCAAGGAATTGCCTATCATCGTCAAAGGTGATGTGGACGGTTCTATAGAAGCATTATCCGACTCATTAATGAAATTATCGAATCAGGAAGTCTCAGTTCGTGTAATACATAAAGCGGTAGGCGCGATCTCCGAAGGCGATGTTCTGCTTGCGGCGGCATCAAGCGCAATCATAGTGGGCTTCCATGTAAGGCCGAATACAAACGCCCGCAAACTGGCGGAATCTGAAAAGGTTGATATACGTCTCTACAATATTATCTATGACGCTATCAACGAGATTAAATCCGCTCTCGAGGGGATGCTTTCTCCGGTAGTTTCTGAAGAAGTGGTTGCCACGCTCCTTGTAAAAGATACATTCAAAGTTCCGAAAGCAGGTACAATAGCTGGCTGTTCGGTTCAGGACGGAAAGATAATGAGAAGCAACAAAGTCCGGCTGTTCAGAGAGGGGATCGCGGTCTACGAAGGCGAAATCAGTTCTCTAAGAAGATTTAAAGACGACGTCCGCGAAGTTGAGAAAGGATTTGAATGCGGTATCAGTATCGCGAATTTTAATGACATTAAAGCCGGCGATATAATTGAGGCTTATAAAATGATTGAAACCAAGAAGAAGTTAGAGTAGAAATGTCTCATAGATTAGATAAAGTTTCGAGCCTTATAAAAGAAGAACTCAGTCTTATTTTTCTTCATAAGATTCAAGATCCCAAACTGGGTCTTATAACCGTAACAAATGTTAAAGTGAGTCCGGATCTCAAACACACCAAGATATATCTTTCTGTGTTTGACAAAGAGAAAAGAACAAAAGTTTTAGAGAGCGTAAATGAACTTAAGGGATTGATCAGAAGCCAGCTGGCCGGAAGAATTCAGCTCCGTTTTGTTCCCGAGCTTCATTTTTTTATTGATGATACGCCGGATTATGTTGAGAAGATGGAAGGATTATTTAAAAAAATTCATGAAAGCGATAACGAAAAAAACGATAACTGAAATCGACCCGGATTTCGTCTCCGGCGAAATTGTGCTTATAGATAAAGCCTTCCGGAAGAGTTCATTCGACTGCGTCTATAAAGTAAGAAAGGCCATCGAAGTAAAAAAGGTGGGACACGCAGGCACTCTGGATCCGAATGCCACAGGATTGGTTATTGTTTGTACCGGAAGGATGACAAAGGAAATTTCGAAGATCCAGGAATTGGGAAAGACTTATACCGGTATAATCACTTTAGGCAGAACCACACCATCTTTCGATGCCGAGAGCGATTTTGATTCGGAACGCGGCTTTGAACATATTACGGAAAAAGATATTCTTGACGCGCGCGATCTATTCGTAGGCGATATTTCGCAGCGCCCCCCGATGTTTTCTGCCGTTAAACATAACGGGCAGCCTCTTTACAAGTTCGCGCGTAAGGGGAGAGAGATTGAAAGAGAAGAGAGGACGGTAACCGTTTCAAATTTTGAAATAGTCAAAATTGATCTGCCGGATATTCATTTTGAAATAAGCTGCTCCAAAGGAACATATATAAGATCTATCGCACATGATTTTGGAACACGGCTCGGATGCGGCGCCTACTTAAAGGAATTAAGAAGAACCGGTATTGGCGATTTTAAAGTTGACGATGCTCTGACTCTGGATGAATTCAAAGAGTTTGCAAAGAATTACACTCTTGTTCCTCAATTAAATTGATATGAAAGTTTTTACAGATACTTCTGAAAATATAGATTCTAAAAAAGCTGTAGTTACTGTCGGATCGTTCGACGGGCTTCATCCCGGACATTTTAAGATCCTGGATGAGGTCAAAAGGGCTGCAGCCGAAAAAGACGGAGACGCTTTTGTTGTTACATTCGAGCCCCACCCGCGTCTTGTTCTTTCAAAAGATTTTAATCTGAAAATCCTTACTACACTGCAAGAGAAGAAAGAAATTCTTGCAAACGCGGGAATTGAAAATTTGATAGTAATAAATTTTACCAGGGAATTTTCTCAGCTTAACTCCGATGAGTTTATCAAAAAATTCATTGTTGATAAGTTGAAAGCCGTCAGGATGGTGATAGGACACGATCATAAATTCGGACGCGACCGGCTTGGAGATGTTGTAAAACTGAATGAAGTGGGAAAATTTTATAACTTTGACGTAACGGATGTTCCTGCTGTAAGTCTTAACGGAGAGATTATCAGCAGCACTAAGATCAGAAACGCTCTCTTTGAGGGAAACATAGATAGGGCTAGTCTTTTCTTGGGAAGAAATTATTCCTTATCCGGAAAAATTGTTCTTGGAGCCCAGCGCGGCAGAACTCTTGGATTCCCGACCGCGAATCTTGCTCTTGATGAAACTTTAAAGGCGGTTCCCAAAAACGGTGTATATACCGTAAAATGCTATCTGGGCGGCGAAGTACATATAGGAATTATGAATATCGGATACAGGCCGACATTTGAAAACATTCAGGAGATGGTTCTGGAAGTACATCTTTTGAATTTCAGCCGCGACATATACGGAGAATCCATGAAGGTGGAATTTCTGAGAAGGCTGCGCGATGAAGTGAAATTTGAATCAAAAGATTCGTTGATCAATCAGATTGAGATTGATAAGCGGGAAGCACAAAAAGAAAATATCTAATTAATAAACTCCGGTTTATCCCGCCCTGGGCGGGATTAATTCTGGGGTTATATCGAACATATAAATAAAGGAGTAGTACAATGGCTTTATCTAAAGAAGAAAAATCCGAGATCATCAAAAAATTCGGCAAAAATGAAAAAGACAGCGGAACTGCCGAAGTTCAGATTGCTCTTTTGACTGGCGAAATTAACCGTCTTACCAGTCATTTTGAAGCTCATAAAAAAGATCATGCTTCAAGAAGAGGATTGATGCAGATGGTAGGAAAAAGAAGAAGATTGCTCGATTATCTTGCCGGACAGGAGATCGAAAGATATCGTACAATAATTAAAGAATTGAACATAAGAAAGTAACGGAGTTTCTAAATGGTTTATACCAAAGAAGTACAAATAGGAAAACAGAAATTAATATTTGAAACAGGTAAGCTTGCAAAACAGGCTAACGGATCTGTCATAGTTCGCTACGGCGATACGATGGTTCTTGTTACCGCGGTTGCGGGCGACCTGCGTCCTGATGTGGATTTTTTTCCGCTCAGCGTTGAATATAGAGAAAAAGCATTTGCAGCCGGTAAAATTCCCGGCGGATTTTTCAAACGCGAAGGTAAGCCTACAGATAAAGAGGTTTTAAGCTCACGATTGATCGACCGCCCTATCCGCCCTTTATTTTCGGATAATTACCGGAATGATACACAGATTGCGGCTTTTGTCTATTCGTATGATAGTGAAAATGATTCGGATGTTATTGCTGCATGCGGCGCTTCCGCGGCTCTCGCAATATCCGATATCCCTTTCCTGGAACCTGTCGGCGAAGTCAGAGTAGGCAGGATCAATGGCGAATTTATTATCAATCCAACACTCAAAGAAACTGAAGAGAGCGATCTTGAATTGGTCATTGCCGGTACTGAGAGTTCTATTATGATGGTTGAGGGGGAAGCTAAGGAATTGAGCGAGCAGGTAATGCTCGACGCCCTTAAATTTGCCCACGCGGAGATCAAAAAGATCATTGAAGTTCAGAAGGAATTGAGAGAACTCTGCGGCAAGCCAAAAATGACTGTAACTGAGAAAGTTATTGATCAGAATTTGTTCAACGATATCTCGGCGTTAGCTCATGATAAGTTCAAGGCGATAGTTTCTTCGGTGCTTGCTAAAGAAGAAAGATCCGCTCAGAATCATGCTCTGACCGATGAAGTACTTGCCGCGCTCGCGGAAAAATATCCGGAACAGGAAACTGCCATTAAGGAAATTCTTCACGATATGGAGAAGGATCTGATGCGCAAAAGAATTCTTGAAGACGGATTGCGCCTCGACGGAAGAAACACCACTCAGGTTAGACCTATTTCGGTTGAATTGGGCTTGCTGCCGCGCGTTCACGGAACCGCATTATTCACACGCGGCGAAACTCAAAGCTTGACCACTCTTACTCTGGGCGCCAAAGGCGACGAACAGATAATTGACGGTCTTCAGCCCGAATATAAAAAACGTTTCCTTCTTCATTATAATTTTCCTCCTTTCAGCGTAGGTGAAACCGGAAGATTTTCCGGAGTGGGGAGAAGGGAAGTTGGACACGGAAATCTTGCGGAACGTTCTCTCAAAAATATAATTCCGGCCGAGGATAAATTCCCGTACATAGTCCGTCTTAATTCGGATATTCTTGAATCTAACGGATCGTCATCGATGGCTACCGTATGTGCCGGCTCGCTGGCTCTTATGGACGGCGGTGTTCCAGTAAAGTGCGCGATAGCTGGCATTGCGATGGGACTTGTTAAAGAAGGAGATCAATTCGCGATTCTCACAGATATTCTTGGTAACGAAGATCATCTGGGCGATATGGATTTCAAAGTTGCGGGTTCGGAGAACGGAATTACGGGTCTTCAGATGGATATTAAGATTCAGGGAATCTCTTATGAGATTATGGAGAAAGCCCTTGCCCAGGCAAAAGAGGGACGTCTTCATATTCTGAAAATAATGAACGAGGCAATTTCAACCGCCAAACCAAATATCTCCAACTATGCGCCGCGAATCTATACAACAAAGATTCCGACCGACAAGATTGGAACTGTAATTGGACCGGGCGGAAAAGTTATTCAGAAGATGCAGAAAGATTTCTGCGTTGATATCAATATTGAAGAAGACGGTACGGTAAGTATTGCCGGTCAGGACGCGGCTCTTGCTAATGCAGCCAAGGAGTATATTAAACTTCTCGTTGCCGAGCCGGAAGTAGGTAAAAACTATACCGGTAAAATTATGAAGATTACGGATTTCGGCGCGTTCGTTGAAATCTTTCCGGGAACACAGGGACTTCTTCATATTTCGCAGATTGACACAAAACGGATTAATAAAGTTACAGATGTACTCAAAGAAGGCGAGATTGTTAAAGTTAAATTGATTGCTATTGAAGGAGGAAAGTTGTCTCTTTCAAGAAAAGCATTATTGACAGAAGCAGCCGCCCCGGAAGAAACCGAGGAAAAATAGTAAATGTTATCCTGAGACGCCCTGTATTCTGCGGGGCGTCGGAGGATCTCTGAATTATCCCGGAGATTCTTCCTTAACATTATTCCCGGAATTATTCGATTTAATACAACCTGTTTTTTGGAAAGATTGGTAGATATTTCAGATGAAAGTCGGCAACCTCGATATTGGCAATAAACTTTTTTTAGCCCCGATGGCGGAGGTTACAGATTCTTCATTCCGGAAAATATGCAAGGAGTACGGAAGCGGCATTACTTTCACACAGATGGTAAGCGCCGAGGGAGTTATCAAAAATAATTTTGAGACTCTCCGCCACTTCTCCTTCAACCGGTCAGAAAAGCCGATCGGAGTGCAGGTTCTCGGTAACGATCCTGGAATTCTTTTCGAAGCCGCAAAAGAGATATCCAAACATAGGCCGGATCTGATTGATCTGAACTGCGGATGCCCGGTTGAAAAAGTATGCTCAAAAAATATGGGCTCTGCTCTTCTGGATGATCCGAAGACGATCGGAAAGCTAGTTCGTAAAATGGTCGACGGCGCCAACGGAGTTCCCGTTTCCGTAAAAATCCGTTTAGGCAAGGATAAAACCCGTATCAATGTTCTCGATAATGCCCGCGCGGTTCAGGAAAACGGAGCTTCATTGATTTTTGTTCATGCCAGAACCCGTGCCGATAAATACGACACGGATGCTGACTGGAACTGGCTTAAAAAAGTCAAAGAGGAGCTCTCTATTCCGGTTGTTGGTAACGGTTCTTTATTTTCTCCTCATGATGTGAAGGAGATGCTGGATTTTACGGGTTGCGATTCGGCCATGATTGCCCGCGGAGCTTTGGGAAACCCGTTTATTTTTTCAAGATTTAATAGACTCATGGAAACCGGTAAGGATCCCGGAGAACCTGATTCTACAGTGGTTCTGAAAACGGTTCTGCAGCATATAAATAATTTAGAAAGCGAATTCGGAGAGCTGCTGGCTCTCGATAAGGCAAAAAAACATTCTATCTGGTATTTTAAGTATCACAGCGGAGTAAAATTTTTACTCGACAGAGTATTTTCAATTAAAAATCTGAATGATCTGCGCCAGCTTATCCGGGAACATGCGGATAAAATTCTGCACACTCCGATCAATATCGATGAGCATGCCATCATTCACAAAAAATTTCAAAGGAAAGTTCTTTTCTGGCTCGCGGAAGAAAACGCTTCTGTATCCTGATAAGAACAAAAAGGTTTTAAAATGAATAAAGAGATAATTATTAATTCATCGGCATCGCAAAATCATGTGGCGATAACCGAAGATGGAAATCTTGTAGATTTTTTTGTCGATCATCCGGAAAAAAGAAGGATGGTTGGCGACGTATTCCTGGGCAAAGTTGCCAGAGTTATGCCCGGCATTAGGGCGGTTTTTATCGATATCGGATTAAAGCACGATGCCTTCCTTCACTTCTCCGATATTGGAGCGAGAACGGAAGCCCTCCAGAGTATGCTTGATGAGGATAGCGACACCGATGACGACGATGACGAAAAGGTAGAGTCATCCGCGCCTGCCCAGCAGTCCGGCGAAACACCCGCCAGACCGCATCAGCCAAAATTTGAGCAGAGAGAGCAGAGGCAAATCCCGAAACTCCACAAAGGGGAAGAGATATTAATTCAGATCATAAAGGAACCTGTAAAAGATAAGGGCGTAAGGTGCACCTCTTCCATTTCAATACCGGGCCGCTTCTGTGTTCTTCTTCCGCTGGATGATAAAATCGGAGTTTCGAAGAAAATCTACGATTTTAAGGAGAGAAAAAGACTGAGACGGATAGCGCGCGGAATTCTCCCGTCAAATTGCGGATTAATAATCCGTACCGCGGCAAAGGACCAAAGCGAAGAATCGCTTTCCGGCGATCTGAAATATCTTGTGAAAATCTGGGAGGATATGCAGGAAGATGCCAAAAAACAGGAACCCCCGTTTCTCCTTTATAAAGATCTGAGCACAACTATCAGCGTTATCCGCGATCTTTTTACACCGGATGTTTCCAAAGTGTTTGTTGACTCAAAAAAACTCTTCAAAGAGATCCGCAATTATGTTCAGTTCATACAGCCGGCCTTGATCGATAGGATAGAATTATATAAGGAAGATCAGTCGATTTTTGAAGCTTTCAAAATTGATGAGCAGATCAAAGGATTGATGGGAAGAAAGGTTGCTATGCCGAGCGGCGGGCATATTGTAATTGAACACACCGAGGCGATGGTTGTGATTGATGTGAACAGCGGCCGTTATGCCGCTAAAAAGGAGCAGGAACTTAATTCGCTTAAAACAGATCTTGAAGCTTCCCGTGAAATCGTCCGGCA
>JBAYWA010000044.1:0-8747 GCA_041674325.1 Melioribacteraceae bacterium
ATATTTGTCCCATAAGTTTGTAGCGCGCTATGAGACCCTTGGGAAGTTTTTTTACAACTTTCAGATAATCATCCAGAAATCCGACCGCTCCTAAAAATACTGTTCCGAACAGAACGAGAATAATATAGATGCTGTTGATATCGCTCCAGATCAGCACCGGTATAACGACGGAGATCAATATTATAAGTCCGCCCATTGTAGGAGTGCCTGCCTTTTTAAGATGAGTCTGCGGACCCTCCTCTCTGATCGGCTGATCGACCTGATTCTTTTTCAGCCTGGCAATAATTTTAGGCCCGAAATAAAAAGAGATCAGGAGCGCAGTAATTGCCGAAAGCGCCGAACGGAAAGAGAGATAACGGAAAACATCAAATCCGGGCGGATTAAAAACCTTATTTATGTAATCAAATAGATAGTAAAACATTACTCAAACCTTTTCTCCAAAATGTTGACGAATTCTTCCATCTTCATCCCGCGCGACCCTTTGATAAGGATTATGGAATTGTCTATCTCCTCATATTTGAGATATAGGGATAGCGCTTCTCTCAGATAGAAATGAATTGATCTCACTTTTTTTGCCCTCAACCGGAGATGAAGATGTTTCATCATCGGCCCGGTTGTAAGAACAGTCAGATTTTTATCTTTCTTAAAAAGTATTGACAAGTCTCTGTGAAGTTTTGGCGATTGAGAACCCAGTTCAAATATGTCGCCAAGTATCACCACTTTTTTTCTGAACGATTTCATTTTTCCGGCAAGTGCGACTGCTGAACCGACAGACGCGGGGCTCGCATTATATGTATCATCAATAATCACCGCGTTTCTGAATTTCTTTACTTCCAGTCTTCCGTGGAGCGTCCGAAATTTTCCGGCGCCGGCTTTAATCTCTTTCGGCTTCAATCCGAATTTCAAGGCAACCGCGCAGGCTGCCAGAAAATTCTTTGCGTTTGCCGCGCCGTATACCGGAAGAGTTGTATTAAATTTCTTTCCTTTATATGCAATCTCTATCTTTGTCCTGCCGTCCTCTGTGAATCCAAGAATCTTCCCTTTTACATCAACTGAACCCTTGAATCCGTAAGTGATTTTGTTTCCGAACCGCCTTGAGTATTTTTTTATCACCGGGTCGTCCATATTCAAAAAGACGACACCATCACGATTTTGCGTTTCAGTAAACAGCGATGATTTTTCCCTGTATATCCCCTCTTTGCTCTTCAGATATTCAATATGGGAATCGCCGATATTTGTGATCAATGAATAGTCGGGAGAGGAAATTTTTGCCGAGTAGGGAATTTCGCCGAAATGATTTGTTCCCTGCTCTAGTACAAGCACTTCACATTTTTCATCAGCGCCGAGAATTGTAAGAGGCACACCGATATGGTTATTGTTATTGTAATCTGTCTTAACAACTTTATATTTTTCCCCTAGCAGGGTGGAAACCATCTCTTTAACAGTTGTCTTTCCGTTACTTCCGGTTACTGAGACAACTTTTGCCGGAAGTTTACCGCGCCAGATTTTTGCAATCTCCCCGTATGCTTTAACGGTATCGCCGACCGCAATCATGGGAATTTCGAGGAAACTGAATTTTTTCAGTTTCCTCGAATCGAGAACTACAGCAGCAGCCCCTTTCTTTTGAGCATCGAGAATAAAATTGTGACCGTCAAAATTTTCCCCTTTGATTGCCACGAAAAGGGATCCCTTTTTCACTTTGCGCGAATCAATCTCTACGCAAGAGAGCGATTTGAAAGCGTCGGGATTAAAAATCTCCGCGCCGGGGATATTAAACATATCTTCGAGTGTAATTTTCACTTTACCCATTGTGCCAGATATTTTTCTGAAATTTCTTTATCCGAAAAGTGTTTGCGCACACCGTTGATTTCCTGATAGTTCTCATGGCCTTTGCCGGCGATGAGAATGACAGCGTCATCTTCGCTTTCCATTATTGCTGAACGGATTGCTTCTTCTCTGTTTTCAATTACCCTGTAATTATTACTCCTTATCCCCTTCAATATTTCATCGATTATCAAAAACGGATCCTCTGTTCTGGGATTATCCGAAGTGATATATACCCGTGTGCTCATCGAAGAGGCAATTTCACCCATTACAGGCCGCTTTGTCCTGTCCCGGTCGCCGCCGCATCCGAAAACTGTATAAACCGGTCTCTGATCTTTAACTATATGATGAACGGCATCAAGCGCCTGCTTCAGAGAATCGCTCGTGTGAGAATAATCCACAATTACTTTTTTATCCTTCCTGGAGATTATTTCAAATCTACCCGGGACCTGCCTTGTAGTCTTAATTCCGTCGATTGCGCATTCCGGACTGATTCCGCTCACAACAGCTAATGCGAATGCGGCCGCGGCATTGAAAGCGTTAAAGTGACCCACCAGATTTGTAGCAATCTGAAAACTGTTTCCCTGATATAGTATGTCGAATCTGGTACCGTCAAGATCAAATTCAAGTTTATCAATCCTGAAATCCGCGTTATCGGATGTACCGTAAGAATATTTTTCCGCTGCCGAATTTTTCAATAATGCTTTGGAATTTTTATCGTCTGCATTAAAAATGATTTTTCCGTCCGGGGGAAGCAGATCGAAAAGAATCTTTTTTGATTTCAGATAGTGTTCGAAAGTCTTATGATAATCCATATGGTCGGATGTTATATTAGTAAATATTCCAGCCGCAAAATTCAGCTCATCAACTCTGTGAAGAGCCAATGCATGCGAGCTGACCTCCATTACACAAAGCGTGCATCCCTCAGCAAGCATTTGAGACATTAAAAAATTTATCTCGTCCGCCTGGGGAGTGGTAAGCATCGTTTTTACTTCCCTCTCTCCGATGTAATTCGCGATTGTTCCAATCAGTCCGGTCTTATATCCGGCATTCTGGAAAATATTTTTAACAAAAAATGCCGTGGTGGTCTTTCCTTTAGTGCCGGTGATACCCACAAGATTCAGCTGTTTTGACGGCTCCCCGTAGAAAATATTTGAAAATTCCGACAGAGATTTGCGGCTATCCGCTACCACAACTTTAACGCAACCCGCATGAGAGAAGATCTGATCCGGGACGGCATTTGCATCCTGAACAACAACCGCGGCGGCGCCTCTGTTAATTGCCTCTGTAATGAATTTATGACCGTCCTGCTTCTCACCATTTATAGCAAAGAACAGTGTTCCGTTAGAAACTTTCCGCGAGTCGAGTGTCAGTCCGGATATCTCTTTTGATTCCGCGTTTCCGGTCGCCTGAACCACTTGTACCTTATTTAATAGATCGCTCAGTTTCATTCAGTTCAAGCCTGCAGCATTTTTAAACGACGGTTCGCATTTAAGTATACATTCCGCACCGCGGACAAGTCCGGATCCCGGTTCAAGACTCTGCCATACAACTTTTCCTGTGCCGGAGATTTTATATTTGAGACCCAGTTCGGTTAATTGCGCAATCGCGTCTCTCATCGATTTATTCAGCAGATTAGGGACAGTAAAAATATTTTTGCTGTTAAAATTTCTTGTGCTGATTTTATTTAACGATTTATCCGCCACATTGGCATAAGAAGTGGTTTTTGAAACCGGGGCTATCTTAATTTCACTGATCAGCTGATCGGTCAGGTTCTGTTTCCTCTCAATCTTATTTTTTTGAGGAATCAGATTCATATCCGTTTCAATCATTCTTCTGACTACCTCGTGAAATACCGGAGCGGCAACCACACCGCCATAAGCTCCTATTTTCGGAGCGTTAATAAGTACAAAGCATACTATGCCCGGATTATCGGCCGGGAAGAATCCTATGAATGATGAATTATGATGGCTGCTGGAATATGAATTATTTACCAGTCTCTGCGATGTTCCGGTTTTTCCGCCGATTAATACATTTTCCAGGCGCGCCGCTGTGCCGGTCCCGTTTTCCACAACCCCTATCATTAAATTTCTGATCCGGTCGGATGTTTCTTTACTTATAACAGTCCTGATTTTTTTAGGCTGTGTTTCATCAATTAATTCTCCACTGCTTGCGACTATCTTTTTTACAATAAACGGCTGCAGAAGATTTCCGCCGTTGATCAGCGCGGAGTAAGCCGTTATAAGCTGCAGAGGGGTCATCGCTATCTCGTAACCGAAAGAGAGAAACGGCTTTGTCACAAGCGAGAATGTTCCCGGCTTCTTAAGATAACCGCCGGCTTCGCCGGGCAATTCAACCTGAGTCGGATTGCCGAATCCGAAATCTCGCAGATATTTATAAAATGTCTCGTCGGCTATCCTGGAAGATAATTTGGCCATCCCTACGTTGCTCGATTGTTCAAGAACTCCGCGCACTGTCAGCTGCTGATTGGGATGCGTGTCGAATATCCGCACGTTTTTAATAAAATATTTTCCGTTTTCAGTATCAATTACTTCATTTTCATTTGCAAGATTCTGGTCAAACAGTACCGCCAGTGAAATTGATTTCATTGTAGAACCGGGCTCGAATGTATCCGTTATGGCCCTGTTCCTTCTCGAATCCGCGGAAGCCGATTCGTAAACCGACGGATCAAAGTCGGGAGAATTGGCAAGAGCTATAATTTCGCCCGTATTGGGATTCATGATTATTCCAACGGCCGACTCGCCTCCGAATTTTTTTAATCCGGCCGCGAGTTCCTCTTCAAGTATCCTCTGATAATTTTTATTGATGGTAAGAAAAATCTGATTGCCCGGCACAGCCGCATTGGAGATCTTTTCATCAACGGAAATAACACGGCCTATTACATCCCGTTCAATGCTGTAATAACCGTCCTTGCCGGTCAGTTTATCCTGATAAATCTTCTCAATCCCTTCAACACCAACAAGGTCGCGATTCACAAAACCAAGAACATGCGATGCCACGTTTCCATAAGGGTATAGACGCGAATAATCTTCCTGACTGAAGAGCCCCTCTACAATATTTTTTTTGAGCGCGAGTCCGGTTTCCATCGGCACTTTCTTTTCAAGGCACACATTGCCCTTTCCGGAGGAGATGATTTTCTTATAATATTTCGGAGATTTATTGAATACCCTGGAGAAAGAATTGGCAATGGAATCGATCCTTGCCGGATTCATCATTCTGGTATCCACGAAAAATGAAATGTTGTCGGAAGTAAAGCTTAATACATCGCCGTTCGAATCCTTTATTAATCCCCGTTCCGCTTTGACTATCAACGGTTTATTCTGCTGGCGGTCGGCGACAAGCGAGTAGTATTCATGTTTCGCAACCTGGATTGTGAAAAGTTTAGAAACGAGTGCGATAAAGATTATCAGCAGTATACCGGTCAATATTAACGCACGTTTATTATTCATACTTTTCTTTCAGCATTTTTTCTATCTGATTGATCTGACTTTTTGAAACCTGGAAAACTTCCAGATTTTCATCCGGTCTAATTAATCCGAGTGAATCGACCGCGAATCCGACAATTCGATCGTGAGTGGTCAATCCCTGTATTTTTACCAGTTTGGCTTCTATCCTGTTTAACTTTACGTTTAATGAATCCTGCTTAAATATCTTCTCTCTTGTATTTTTTTTTATTTCTGACCGTACAACCACGTAAGAGAGCAGAATCATCGATATTACAGCTACTATTCCTATAAAACTTTTTAATGATGAACCTTTCATCTGTCAGACCTTTTCCGCGACTCTCATCTTAGCGCTTCTTGAGCGTCTGTTTTTAACCACTTCAGCATCATCCGGTGTAACCGGTTTACGCGTTATCAATTTCATCCTCGGGATTTTGCCGCATACACAGACTGGCATTCCGGAAGGACAGACGCAGCTTAAGCTTTCATATTTAATCTTCTCTTTCACAATTCTGTCTTCAAGAGAATGATAACTCAGAATCACAAGTTTTCCGCCCGGTTTAAGGAGAGAGACGGATTTATCGATAAATATCTTCAGCTCTTCCAGTTCGTTATTAACATAAATGCGCAGAGCCTGGAACACTCTTGACAATGTTTTATTCCAGAAGCGTTCGGGAGTAACCAGCTCAATTATTTTTTTCAGCTGGGAAGTACGCGAAAATTTTTCTGTTAACCGGAACTCAGCTATTTTTTTAGCGATACTGCGGGAATTCTTCTCTTCACCAAGCTCAAACAGAATTCCTGCAATCTCTTCCTGCGAAAATTTGTTGAGAAGATCCGATGCGGAAAGTCCTTCACTCTTATTCATCCGAAGATCGAGAGGGGCATCTTCCCTGAAAGTGAATCCGGATTCAACCGTATCCAGCTGAAAAGAAGATACTCCTAAGTCTGCGAGGATGCCGTCAAATTGATCAATGAACTCTATCTTTGAAATTGAATCGATATTTGTAAAACCGGTGTGATAAACCGAAAATCTTCTGTCGCCAGAAAATTTTTCTCTGCAGTATTCAAAAGCCGACTGATCCTTATCTGTTGCAATCAGTTTTCCTTTATCATTTAATCTCGTTAAAATCTCTTCTGAATGTCCCCCGAAGCCTGCTGTCCCGTCAAAGTAGATCCCTTGTTTATCCGTAATTAAAAAATCGATGCTCTCTTTTAACAGAACCGGTTCGTGATTCATTTAGGTTTTTTTTGCATTATCTGTTTTGCGATTTCGGCAAATGGTTTTGTGTTCTCTTTCTTCTGCGCTTCATAGATCTCAGGATTCCAGATCTCAATCTTCTTGTTCTGTCCCAGGACAAATACTTCCCTCTCGATAGATGCAAATTCCAACAGATTTTTAGGAACAAGAAGACGGGATTGAGAATCGAGTTTATACTCGGCTGCGAGTTCAAAAAGCATTCTCTTGAATGCCGCTTCTTCAGGATCGAAATCGTCAAGCTGGTTAACGCGGGTAAGGACTTCCTCTTTCCAGAAATCCTGAGGGTAGATATCAATGCACTGAACAATTCCGCGGGTCATTACAAAGGTTTCGTTGGCGGCTTCATTCACATATTTCTTGAAAACAGAGGGGATACTAACTCTCCCTTTTGCATCAACCGAGTATTTAAAGCTTCCTATAAACATATCTTATCCACTATTTGGGAAATCTAAACACTATTACCCACCCAGATGCAAAATAACTGTTTTTATATGGGATTGTCAAGGTTTTTTTACTCAAAAAGTTCAAACAGAAGGAATTAATGAAGATTTAGTGCCCGGAGGCACTGGGGGTTTTAAATGGGGAAAACTCCTAAGATTATGCGGAGGATTTTATTTCAGATTGCCGGCATCAGAACCGGAATCCTGAGCTGAACTTTGCGGGAATGAATGCATCCCGTATTCAGCTTATTTTTTTACCGGATCTCTTATCTCTTCGTCAAATTCAGATTGAGTGTATATCTGACTTCCCCGCTGCTTTCCGGAAGATCCAGTTCCGGTATCGCAAAGGTCACTTTTGAAGTCACTATCGCGTCGTACTCGCCGCGGACCTCACCGCCATTGAATGTCAGGTCGAGAACATAGGCAAGAGTATGAACTGTTTTTGTGTTTGGAATCGATTCGCCGAAGGGATTAGGCCCTTTATATTCAACATGAAGCCTCTCATTCTCAATTTTAACATTATAATAAAGAGAGGGGTCGCCAAGAATTTTATTCTGGGTTTTAATACAGACTCCATCCCCCTGGGGAATGATTTCAAAATCGAACGGCTGTGTTTTTCCGACAATGTTCGCTTCAAGGGGAGGGACAGACACATACTTAGTATAGCGTGCGGTGCCGGCCCACTTGCCGAATATTTTGAACTCCTGATTTGATTCTTTAAGGGCTTTATATTTTTTCATAACTGCGCTTACAAATCTTTTCGTCTCCGCGATGGGGGGAATCCTGCCGTATTTCTGAACTTCGCCGGCGCCTGCATTGAATGCCGCAACTGCCAGTTCGATCTCTGTAAATTGATTCATCAGATTCTTCAAGTAGGCGCATCCGCCGCGTATATTATCGCCGGCATCTTTCGGATTTACGACTCCCAGACTTTTAATTATCGCAGGGGGCAGCTGCATCAGTCCGACAGCTCCGCCTGCAGAAAGAGCTTCGGGATTTCCGCCTGAAGATACATGGATCAGACTTTTAACCAGATCCTTATCCACACCGAATTGCGAAGAGTATTTTTCTATGACCGGATCATAATTTTTCAGATCCTGAGCGGACAATAAAGCCGAGAATGATAAGGAGAGACAAAATAGAAAGTTTAACCGATATACGAGTAAGTTGCAATTTTGTGTCATTGCTTCACCCTCTTTAAGATGTGAATATTTTATATGATTATTAGAACCTGATGAAAAAATTTTATCAATAGAATATTTTCAACGTCTGTTCTGAATTTGGAAGCAGTATGGGAGAAGATTATTCGGTGAACGGAATTTGAGCCACCTGGCGGGATCGAACCGCCGACCTACGCATTACGAATGCGTTGCTCTACCAGCTGAGCTAAGGTGGCTTATGAAATTGTCAGTCATCCGGAAAATGAAAATCCGGACATCAACATAGTTATCTCAATTTCTTTTTATGACGATTTTTTCTCAAACGTTTTTTCCGCTTGTGAGTCGCCATTTTATGGCGTTTTCTTTTTCTACCGCAAGGCATTTACATCCTCCTTCTAATGTGTTGTAAGTAATTCTTTCGCTTTTTGCCCGATCTCGTTCGTCGGATCAATTTCTATTGCAGCCTTCCAGTAAATTTTGGATTTCTCCAGATTACCGGATGACATATTAACAATGCCAAGATTTAAATTTGCTATCTGATGCCTCGGGTTTATCTTCAGCGCTTTCTCCATAGCGGATATTGCTTCGATATTCTTTC
>JBAYWA010000045.1:0-8659 GCA_041674325.1 Melioribacteraceae bacterium
AGACAGAGCCGGAGACAGAACCATCCGTTCCGATTGCGGAAAGCGGTTCCCCAACAGAGTTATCTCCCGATGATGCTGTGACGGAGCAAAGCCATCTAACCGGAGATAAAGAAGCGGATATTATTAAGCCTGATGCGGAAGTCGAATTGGGTGCATCAAACAATGATGAGGAAGAGACGGGGGAGAGTGAACTTCCATCGAATATTGATGCGGATATCACTAAACTAGGAGCGGAAGAAGAGTGGGGTGTGACGGAGAATTCGGGAGAGCAGCCGGAGACAGAAGAAACTGAGGATCACGATGAATTTTCCGATGAAAGCGGTAAAGAGGAGGAAACCGATAAAGTTGAGTGGAACTGGGGAGATGAGTTAAGAGAGGAATTCGGAATACCGCCGGAGGAGGAAGTTGACGCGAGATATGAGATGGTTGATAATTCCGAAAGCCCTGAAAGGAATGAAATTGAACTGGTAGACGAATTTCTGGATGAGGAAACTACCAGAAAAGATCTCTTCAGGCAGCTGGAAAAAACTCTCGAACGGGAACTTAAAACAGAAAAAAAACCGGGACTTGAATTTACTTCAGGCGATAAAAAACTGGCGCTTACTTCCGATAGGGATACGCTTAAAAAAGTAATTCTTGAATTTTCGGGCCCTCCCTCCAAGTATGAATTTGTTGAAGACCGCTCCGCCGAGAAAGAGAAACGGATGGCAATAACACTAATAAATGAGACCTCCGCTAAAACGTCGGGACCCGCATATAAGACGGAGGAGGAGATTTCGGGAAGAGACAAAAATAATTATTCAAAGAATCTGATTATCATCAGTGCCGTAATGCTGGTTCTGCTTGCGTTAATTGCAGCGGTGATATTTTTTGTTGACAGATCGTCAAAGAAAGATGATACCGCCGGTAAGCTGCCCGGGACAGAAACAAACACGGCAGCGGAGCAGTCTTTGAATAGCCCGGCGGAATCTCAGCAATTGACTGATAATGGAGGCGCGATCGAGAATGAAGAGATGAGCGATTTTCCGAGAACCGCAACCCCACCGGTTCCCATTAAGGATGCTACGGACAGACAAATCTTAGAGACAATTAAAAGAGAAACAGCAAAGATTGAAACTTCCGGCAAAGAAAGTAGTATACAGTCCGGAACTCAGAGGAAGCCGGTTACCGGGAATCCGGAACTTTATAAAAGCGCGACCTCGGAGACAAAGATAAATAACCGGATATTTTATGACGGTAAAAATTTTAATCTGCAGATCTCATCCTGGCCGAACCGCGCGCGCGCTGAAGAGGAAGTGAACCGGCTTCGGGGAGACGGATTCAATGCGTTTATTGTTGAGGCCAACCTGCCTCAGAAGGGCGGTCTCTGGTTCCGAGTCAGGATAGGCCCGTTCAAATCCGAAAAAGAGGCAAATGATTTTTTAACGAAAAATAATTTTTAAATCAGTTTAAGGTAGATATGAAATTAATCGATATGTTTCTGAAGGGCGGTTTTGTAATGTGGCCCATCCTAGCCTGTTCTATTATTGCAGTTGCAATCTCAATAGAAAAATTTTTGATTATACGGAAATCGAAGATAAATGTGCCGGCGTTTTCCATAAAGATCCGGGGAATTCTGAAGAAGAAGGATGTGGCCGGCGCGATGGGATACTGCATGGAAGAAAAATCCCCCATAGCAAATATTATTCGCCGCGGACTTAAAAAAATTAGATTCGGCAGAAGAAGAGTGCTGGAAGCGATTGAAGTGGCAGGCAAACAGGAGATAAGCAAATTAGAAAAGGGACTCTCAACTCTTGCTACGGTTGCCGGCGCTGCCCCTATGCTGGGATTTCTTGGAACAGTGACCGGAATGATAGGCGCGTTTATGAAGATCCAGGAACTGCAGGGAAGCGCGAGTCCGGCTGATCTTGCCTCGGGAATCTGGGAGGCACTGCTTACTACCGCTTTCGGACTCTTTGTAGGGATCCCGGCTCTGGCGCTCTATAATTATTTTGTCAGCCTCATTCAGAAAATTGTTCTTGATATGGAGAGAGTTGCAACAGATGTGCTTGATGTGCTCGATGATACAGAAAAAGATTTTTCCGAAGATGAAGAAGATGAGCTTTAGGAGCCTAAATGAAGATTGAATCGTCACATAAAGCAATCAGCATGTTCAATTTTTCCTCGCTGACAGATATTGTAATGCTGCTACTGATCTTTTTTCTCCTATCATCCCAGTTTGTTATGCAGACCGGTGTAAAAGTTAAATTGCCGGGTGCGAAAAATAATGAACAGGCACAGCCCTCAAATTTCTCCGTTACTATAACGGATCAGAATAAAATTTATGTGGGAGCTGAGGAATCATCTCTTCTTTCGTTGAGCGCCAAGCTTGCCGCGGCAAAATCGGCCGATGTTACAGGAAATCTGATCATAAGAGCCGATAAATCCGTTAAGATCGATCTGATTATAAAAGTACTTGATGCAGCAAAAGGCGTTGGAGTGGATAAGTTTACAATCCTAACAGAAAAAGTTTCTTTCTGATGCAGATTAAAAAGCCTCAAAATATCTCCTATATTATTTCGGTCTCATTCCATCTTCTGCTCGCCCTGATCTTCTGGTTTGTAAATGTATCGGGCGATCCTCAGCTGGAGGAATATCTTCTTGTTGGTTTCGGAACCGGGAGCGGAATGGGCAATCCGAGTACTGTGGGAACCGAAAAAAATGCTGAAGAGGAGAAAAATGAACCCGAAAAAAAACGTGATAAAAAAGAGGAACTCAAAAAAATAGACCTCCCGAAGGCGTCGCAGAAAGATGAGAATAATGTGATTGCGAAAGCTGAAAAGAATGAAAAGGAGAAACCATCGGATTCCAAAATAAAGCCGCTGGTTAAGGGGGAAACAAAAAAAACCGGAAGTGAACTTACAGGCGAGGGGGACGGCGGTTACGGTTTTGAACTGGATTTCGGAGGGAAGGGAATGCGAAGAATTTACAGCTACAATCTGCCCGAATATCCCGAAGGTGTCGCAAAAGAGATCGATGTGAAACTGCGTTTTACAATTCAGCCGGACGGTACTGTTAGCAAGATAATTCCACTTATAAAAGCTGACACCAAACTTGAATTCGCAGCTATAAATTCATTGAGGCAGTGGCGGTTCGAACCTCTCCCGGCAAATGCAAAACAGATGGAACAGACTGTGGTTATTATTTTTCCTTATCGGCTTCAGTAAAAGACGCGCCCGCTTTTCCCTCATCCCCGTAATAAAATCTGTAAAAGAAAAATTCGCAAATCACAAGTATAGTTAGAGAAATAGCGTCTGCATTGAACTGGATTCCGAATCCTTCGGCGTCGATTACCAGTTTGACCAGAGAAGTCGATATAGACCAGCCCACGGCGAAGAGTATGACTATAAGGGCAATATTAATAAATGCGGAAGAGAGAGATTCATCCTGCCACTTTTTTGTAAAGATCACTGCAATAAAAACCAGATGCGCGGTAAATATTAACGCTGTTATCATTTTATATCTTAATTGGTACGGTTGTTTAATCTATTGTTAATTATCTGTGCGCCTACCAGTCCGCCCACAGCCCCGAAGATAGTATTGATTATGAAATTGTTTACAAGTACGGAGAAAGTATAGAGAACGGAAAATCCTGTGGATAAAATCTCATTCCGCACATTCTGGAAAAGATTCAAAACTTCCTTCTTGATTTCAGGAGTAACCGGAAATCCGTCAACCATTCTTTGAAGCTCCGGGAAAGTGGCAATTATATCATTGTGCTTGGTTATGAATGTGATAAATATTTCGAAGAATGTGCCGAATAACGCGGCGTACAATCCCGTTGTTATTCCGAACATCAGCGCTCTCTTTGTGGTAATTTTTTCCTTCTCGTTTGTGGCCCGCTGGTTCAGAAGAAGCGAGACAAAAGCGGCTATGGGAACTATCATACAGCAGGAAAAACTTCTTAAGAAGGGAACTACCTGAAGCACTCCCGCCCCGAATCCCGCGACCAGTGAAGATAAGTATTTTTTCAAGACACTCTCATTTTTTCAATTCTGCAATTAAATTTTTCAATCCGGCGTAAAGATATAAAAATCCCGCTGAACCTAAAAGCAATCCGGTAATAAACGCCGCGGTCTTCGAATACCTGTAAACATTCAGCGAATAAAGGATCACATCGGCTGCCATCGGCGCGGCGGCGATGAATAAAAATTTAATTTCCGGTCTCTTTTTTACTATTCCGAATAGAGCAAGAAATGAGATGAAGAGCATTCCTGAATAGATACCCGTGCAGCGGGCACAGGTGAGTGTAACGCCGTGTTCAAAAAAGATGAGCTTCGAATGCTCCTGATGACACACTAATGAATAGGATTTCTGAAGGAAAGGAAGTGCGAATAGGAAATTCTCGTGAATCCCGACAAACCATTCTATGAAAATCCCAGCGCACCATAAAGCTAAAACCGCAAATAATAAAATTCTAAAAGGGACGCTCATTAACAATATTCAATTTTGATTAATAATGTCATAAATCAGTATAGATCCCCTTATCAGGAGATAAAGTTTTCTGTTGAATACCAGCGAATCCATAATCTCCTCATCCAGACGGGGATTAAAAGGAGACGAAAAAATAATTCCGGTCTGAAGATTAGTTTCGTTGAAGAAAATTGTCTGAGCCCCGTCGGTCAGAGATATATTCCCGAATGAGGAATTCAGATTTGAAGGAGTCATCTCAAGAGGAACTATTTTGATCCCGTTTCCGAAATGGTCAAATACAATCATTCGTTTGGAATCGATTACAATAATTTTCGAATCCGCGATCGCGAATTGTTTCGGGGAAGTCAGCGCGTATTGCCCGGCGTCAAAACTTCCAATCGCGGCCTGAAACTCGCCCCGCGAATTAAATTTTATTATCCTGTTATTATCACTGTCGAGAATAAAAATATCACCCTGATTGGAAACCGCGCATCCGGCGGGATACCGGAAGACGCTCGCTTCATCGTTTGAATTCTGATTTGAGAACTGGGAGATAAAATTCAGATCCTTATCAAAGAATTGTACCCTGTTATTGTTCTTGTCCGAGACGTAAACATTTAGTGTGTTAGCAAAGATATCAGCCGGATTATCGAATGATGATTCGGACCATCCGTAACCGCCTATCTTTTTTATGACATTACCCAGAGTATCGAGTTTAACTATCTCGTTGTTCCCTGAATCGGCTATGTA
Organism: Melioribacteraceae bacterium; assembly: GCA_041674325.1. Classification (GTDB taxonomy): domain Bacteria; phylum Bacteroidota; class Ignavibacteria; order Ignavibacteriales; family Melioribacteraceae; genus Fen-1258. The sequence goes on from JBAYWA010000045.1 coordinate 5,203, forward strand.
GAGGTAGCCGGCCGGATTTATGCTGAAGGAAGATGCGGAATTGAACTGACCGATCTGGCCCGCCGGGACTAAAGTCTGTGCCTGAAACCGGTTAAACGCCATATAGAGTAAAAATAACAGGTAATATTTTAAACTCATCTTGTATACTCTTCGATAATAAGTGAATTAGCCGCCTAAACTTAGGCACACTTTCTGAAAGAATTTTCTTATTAAAAATACTGAATTTTATTAAATTTGCTTAGGACAGAATGTCCGGCCAAACCAATTGAAGAGGAAGCGATGTACAGACTAATAACAGTAACATTAGTTGCTCTATTACTATTTTCCTCATGCAAGTTAAAAGATACTTCCGAACCGGGAACTACAGATCCTTCAACTGTAGATGCGGCGATTACAGTCGTTGCTCCTAACGGCGGCGAACAGTTAGCCGAGGGCTCCGAATACCAGATCAAATGGACCGGTACCGGAACAAACATTGTAAAGATACAATACTCTATCGATAATGGTATCAGCTGGGGACTGGTAGTTGACAGTCTGAGCAATACCGGCGTATTCAGCTGGTTCCCGATACCAAATACAATCTCTAACCAATGCAGAATCCGGGTTGCCAGCGTGAACGGATCAAGTTCGGACGCGAGCGATAATATCTTCTCGATTATTAAAAATTCAAATGAAAGCCTTAGAATTGTATCTCCTATAGGCAGCGAAACATGGGAAGCGGGAACAGCCAAACAGATTAAATGGTACAGCGCGGGATTGGATTCGGTAAAAATTGAATATACCACAAATAACGGTCAGCGCTGGAATCTGATTGCGGTTGATAAAAAGAATACCGGAATCTATTTCTGGGAGCCGGTTCCGAATACACCATCCACCTTGGCCAAAGTAAGAATTATGGACGCAAAGGATGGTTCACCGTCTACCGAAAGCACTAACGCATTCGAAATTCTGCCGGAACCTATAATTACTGTCCTGTCGCCAGACGGAGGCGAAACAATTATCTCCGGAACGAGCAGGAGGATTGACTGGCTTTCCGAAAATATTGAGAATGTTAAAATTTCCTACACCACTAATAACGGATTTAACTGGACTACAATTATTGAATCAACCCCTTCAACCGGATTTTACACATGGAATCCGGTGCCGAATATAAATTCGGAACTGTGTAAGATCAGAATTTATGACGCGAAAGACGGTGAACCTAATGATGTGTCGGATAGTGTTTTCACCGTAACCAATCTTTTATCAAAATCCGTTAAGGTAAATTATCCGAATGGCAATGAAAGATGGATCGCGGGTTCAACTCAGGAGATTACCTGGAGCGCCGACGGTATCGAAGCGATTAAAATCGACTTCACAACTAACAGCGGTGTTACCTGGAATCCTGTAGTTGCAAGCACTCCGAATACAAAATCGTATTCATGGAAATCGATTCCGAATATTACTTCGGATAAATGTAAGATCCGCGTGAGCGACGCATCCGATGCCACATTCTATGACGAGAGCGATAATTATTATACAATGACCCCTACGCCAACTATAGCCGTCACTACTCCGAACGGAGGGGAATACTGGCAGAGCGGCTCGAACCAGGAGATTAGATGGGTCTCCGAAAATATACCCGATGTTAAAATTGAATTTACTTCGGACGGCGGCGCTAACTGGAGCACAATTATTAACTCGACTCCGAGCATTGGAACATATACCTGGATGGGCATTCCTAATATGAATTCTCAGCAGTGCAGAATCAAAATTACGGATGCGAATTTCGGAAGCCCTACCGACGTATCGGACCTGAATTTCACAATATCCAATCAGGTGAATAAATCTATAAAAGTATTGACTCCTAACGGAGGAGAGAATATAGAAGCAGGAACAAAATTTAATATTACGTGGAATTCATCTAACGTAAGCAGGGTCAAGATAGAATTGACTACAAACAAAGGTTCTGAATGGAATGTTTTGGCCAACGATTTGACCGGCGGGGCGTACGAGTGGAGCATAAACGAAACTCTGAATTCAACTCAATGCCAGATCCGGATAAGCGACGCGACCGATAATAACATTGCCGATATAAGCGACGCGGTGTTTATAATTTCGCCGAAGAAATTCATTACTGTTACCGGACCTGTAACAAGAATTTATAAGTCGAATGAACCTATTGTTATCACCTGGCTTTCGGGAGGAATTCAAAAGGTGGGAATAAGATATACATTCACAAACGGAGTCGCAGACATCAGCAATCCCGCCTTTGTTGAATTGGCGGAAGTCGGCGCCGGTACCGGATCTTATACTACTTATTTCTCTTACCCCTCGGACAAATATTTTGTTCAGGTGTACAATGCCGACGAAGGTTCCAATGGCATGCCTAACAATAACAGTCCGGGATTCACTGTTGAAAAAGCAATTATACCGTCCGTAACCGTATTGTCGCCAAACGGCGGCGAGCAGTGGCTGGGTAATGAGCCGAATGTTGCCGTTACCGATCAGCAGAAATATCATCCGTTCGAGATTAAATGGCACGCGGAAAATACAAACAAAGTAATGATTGAATGGACGACGAATGGCGGCGGCAGCTGGTATGTGGTTCCCGGTGCAGATAGTACGGCGAACGATGGAATTTATATCTGGGCACCCGGCAGATCGGATACTCCGGTTAGACCTGACAGTTCGGATAACTGCAGGATAAGAATAAGCTCTGCCGATAAAGGCGGTATTGAAATTTCCGATATGACGGATGGATTTTTCTCGATACATAAGAGCAAGAAGATTAAACTCGAATTCCCGAATAACGGTGAAGATTTTTATCCTCCGGAGGATGTACCGCCTAAATCTGATATCCATTGGCCAATGGCTATACGGTGGACAAGCTACGCGATTTCCGGTTCGGTCGATATCTATTATAGCCTGCAAAATGGAGCTGACGGCACCTGGATCCTGATTGCAAATGACTATCCGTCAACCGGTCTTTACCCATGGGATTTTGTATGGGGAAATGCGAATGGCTTCTTAGGACCTATTGAGCCCGCATGGTCAGCTTTAGGAAGAATCAAAATTGTTGACTCGGCAGATAATAACGTATGGGATACAAATGATATTCCATTCTATCTCAATGTGAAGAAATTTTCCGGTTCGCAAGTTCCGGGGAACAATCAGATAAAGCTGAATAAGAAGAATTAGATTTTTAGAATTCCTCAGTTTAGCAGGTGTGCGGGTTAATACTTGCACACCTTTTTTATTTTTGATCTTAGATACACGGCCAATTGAGAGGAGATTGCTTACAGATCCCCTTAAAATTTTGTTCACCCGGCAGGATTGGGTGCAGACTGAAACAAGAAGCGGGAAAATATCTATATATAGTAAGAAGCTTAAGATGATAGAAAAAGATATTAATGCTCTGAAAAATCTTTGGTTTCTGGGATAATGTTCTTATTTTTGCCATGTAATTTTATTGCCC
>JBAYWA010000046.1:0-8592 GCA_041674325.1 Melioribacteraceae bacterium
ATATTTTCAATTCATTATTGAGGGAGTTAGAAAATTTTCGGTGTGCCAGGTCTACGGGCGCGATATTACCGAGCTGAAAAATACCGAGAAGAATCTGAAAGAAGCTCTCTTAAGGGCCGAGGACGCTAAGAGACTGAAAGAATTTTTCCTGGCCCAGATTTCCCACGAGATACGCTCACCTTTAAATGTAATAGTTGGTTATTCCGATCTTCTGGCCGATGAGCTCCGGGATGATAAAAGAGGGGAATTCGGTAATATCCTTAGATCTATGAAAAATAACAGCAAGCGATTATACAGGACATTCGATCTGCTGCTGAACATGTCCCAGCTTCAGACCGGCAACTATAACGCCCGATTCGAGAAAGTGAATCTCTTTTCCCTCCTTAAAACCCTTCAGAATGAATTTTCTTCGATGGCTGAAGAGAAAGGGCTGACGCTGGAATTGACAAATTCCTTAGGCGACGATGCCATAGTTGTCGTAGATCATTACTCGGTCGCTCAGATTTTTATAAATTTACTCGATAATGCAGTTAAGTACACAGACAAGGGGTGGATCAGGATAAACATTTACCGCGACGGCGCGGATTATTGCGTTGATGTTGCAGATTCCGGGAAGGGAATGTCTAAGGAATATATTGATAAATTATTCATTCCGTTTACCCAGGAAGAGATGGGCTACACAAGAAGGTACGAAGGAACCGGATTGGGCCTGGCAATGATTAAAAGTTTTCTTGATATAAATAAGGCTAAACTGAAAGTTAAGAGCGAAATAAATAACGGAACAGTATTTACAGTAATTCTAAACGGAGATAAGACATGGGGAATTTAACCGATGTTAAACCCAAACTCCTTATAACGGAAGATGATCTTGAAAATCAGAAATTTCTTCAAATATTTCTGAAGAAATATTTTTCTGTTGATATATGCGATTCATCCGACTCGTTTTATAGTTTAATGAGCCGGGAAAAATATGATATAATACTGATGGATATATCAATAAAGGGAGACAAGAACGGGTTAGAACTAACGAAAGAAGTAAAGAATAATCCCGATTATTCCCACATTCCTGTTATCTGTTATACAGCCCACGCGTTTAACAAAGACAGAATCAACGCCCTGGATGCAGGCTGTGATGTTTATCTGAGCAAACCATCGGATGTTCATACTCTTCTTAACGCTCTCTTCGACCTGCTTAAAGCACAGGGAAAAATATTTCTCGGATCCTCGGGCTCTCAAAATTTTGCGACTGTTTAAAACAAAAAACCTCCGCGTATTGCGGAGGTTTTTTATAACCGGAAGTAAATCTCAATACCTGTAGTAGTCGGCCTTGTAAGGACCTTCTACATTAACACCAATATATTTAGCCTGCTTATCGTTAAGAGTCTCAAGTTCTACACCTATTTTATTCAGATGGAGTCTTGCAACCTGCTCATCCAGATGTTTTGGAAGCATATAAACCTTCTTTTCGTATTTATCCGAATGGTTCCAGAGTTCGAGCTGGGCAAGCACCTGATTGGTAAACGAGTTTGACATTACGAATGAAGGATGCCCTGTAGCGCAGCCCAGATTTACCAGTCTTCCCTCAGCCAGGACAATAATATCTTTTCCCTCAACCGTATATTTATCCACCTGGGGCTTTATAGTATCTTTCGTTTTTCCGTAAGCGTCATTCAGCCAGGCCATATCAATCTCATTATCGAAATGACCGATGTTGCACACAACAGTTTTATCTTTCATTAACCGGAAATGCTTTTCGGTTATTATATCAATATTACCGGTAGCGGTCACAACTATATCCGCACGGGGAATCGCATCTGTCATCTTTTTAACTTCGTATCCATCCATTGCAGCCTGGAGGGCGCAGATCGGGTCTATTTCCGTGACGATTACACGCACACCTGCGCTTCTCAGAGATTGCGCAGAACCTTTCCCGACATCTCCATATCCCGCTACCACCGCAACTTTGCCCGCCATCATAAGATCGGTGGCTCTCCGGATAGCGTCAACCAATGATTCACGGCATCCGTATTTATTATCGAATTTTGATTTTGTAACCGAATCATTAACATTAAAAGCCGGGACCGGAAGAGTGCCGGTTTTTACTCTGTCATATAAACGATGAACGCCTGTAGTGGTCTCTTCTGAAATTCCCCGGATCTCTTTAACGAGCTCAGGAAATTTATCCAGCACCATATTCGTTAAATCACCGCCGTCATCCAGAATCATGTTCAGGGGTTTTTTATCGTCGCCGAAGAACAATGTCTGTTCAATGCACCAGTCAAATTCTTCAAGTCCCATTCCTTTCCAGGCAAAGACCGGAATACCAGCAGCCGCGATTGCTGCTGCCGCGTGATCCTGCGTGGAAAATATATTACAAGACGACCATCTGACTTCAGCGCCAAGCTCTATCAATGTTTCTATCAGAACAGCTGTCTGAATAGTCATATGAAGGCATCCCGCAATTCGCGCATTCTTCAGCGGCTTTGATGCGCCGAATTCTTTGCGGAGCGACATCAATCCCGGCATTTCAGCTTCTGCTAAGTGAATCTCTTTTCTTCCCCATTCGGCCAGAGAGATATCTTTTACTTTATAATCTATCGATATAGTTTCTACTGCACGACTCATTTTACTTCCTTCTATTATTATAAATATTTTTTAAAAACCGGAACCAGATCCAACTGTTCCCAGGTAAAATCTTTATCGTTACGTCCGAAATGACCGTAAGACGAAGTCTTCTGGTAAATCGGTCTTCTCAGCTTCAGCCTTTCAATAATTCCGCGCGGCGTCATTTCGACCTCTTTTTTAATCATTGACGCAATTTTCTTATCTGAAATTTTTCCGGTGCCTTTAGTATCGACATAAATTGAAACGGGTTCAGCCACGCCGATCGCATATGCAACCTGAACCAAACATTCTTTAGCCAGTTTTGCAGCAACAACATTCTTGGCTATATGACGCGCAGCGTAAGTAGCGCTTCGGTCAACTTTGGAAGGATCCTTACCTGAGAACGCGCCGCCTCCGTGAGGAGCCCAACCGCCGTAAGTATCCACAATTATTTTCCTTCCCGTTAAACCACTGTCGCCGTGCGGTCCGCCTATCTCAAATCTGCCTGTTGGATTAACAAAATACTTTGTCTTTGCATCCAGATATTTTGAAGGAATTATCTCTTTGATAACATACTTAATTACATCACTCTTTATCTTTTTCTGACTTACATTGGCATCATGCTGGGTCGAAATAACCACCGCATCAACGCGAAGAGGTTTATGGTTATCGTCATATTCTATTGTCACCTGGGATTTGGAGTCGGGCCTTAAATAAGGCATCAATTTCAAATTTTTCTTTCTTATATCCGCAAGTTTTTTCACGAGTTTGTGAGCATACACAATCGGCATAGGCATAAACTCCGGAGTCTGGTCGCATGCGAATCCGAACATAATACCCTGGTCTCCGGCGCCTCCTGTATCTACGCCCATGGCTATATCGGGTGATTGTGAATGGATAGCATTAAGAATACCGCATGAATCAGCGTCAAATTTATATTCTGCCTTTGTGTAGCCAATCTTACGGATTGTCGTACGGACAACTTCCTGCACATCAACATATGCATTTGTTGTTACTTCCCCGCCCACAACAACAAGTCCCGTTGTTACAAAAGTTTCGCAGGCAACGCGCGCTTTAGGATCCTTGGCGAATATAGCATCTAAAACGCCGTCGGAGATAGCATCGCAGACTTTATCCGGATGCCCTTCGGAAACGGATTCTGAAGTGAATAGGTATGACATTTATTCCTCTATTTAGTTTTAGTTAAATTCTATTTCGGATGAGTCGCCGGTATTCATCTTTTTATACGCACTATTCACAACCGCGTTACTTCCTATTATCGAGTCTTCAAGAATTACTCTTCCAATCCTTGCACCGGAACTTATTATTGAGTTACGTATTATTGCGTCATTAACCTCGCAATTATCCGATATGGTAGTAAAGGGACCGATAACCGAATTCCTGACAATTGCACTCTCGGCAATAAATACGGGATCATTTATAACAACATTTTCAGGGACGCGATTCGTGCCCCGTTTTGTCAATAAAAATTGATTTGTTGAAAGGAGGGTCTCGGGCTTGCCGCAGTCATACCACCCATCAACCTGAAACGTGGAGAATTTTTCCCCTTTATCAATCATAATCTGGAGAGCGTCCGTAAGCTGATACTCCCCCTTTGTTTTTATCTCTTTCGCAAACAGTTCGTTCAAGGATTCAATCAGCAGCTGTGTATTGGATATATAATAAAGCCCGACCAGAGCGAGTTTTGAAATCGGTTCTTTCGGCTTTTCAATCAGTTTAATTATCAAATCCCCCTCGCAGACCGCTACCCCAAACCGGGACGGATCCTCTACCGATTTTACTCCTAATGAGTTAATTTTTCCCGAGAGCACGGATTTGAGATCAACATCAAAAATCGTGTCCCCCAGAATTATGAAAATATCTTCATCCCCGAAAGTCGGTACTGCGATTTGAATCGCGTGCCCGAGTCCCAACATCTCTTCCTGATTAACAAATTCAGCTTTCAGATCCGGGTAATTCTTCTCTACAAATTCAACGATTTGTTCTCCCATATAACCGGTGATGAAAGTAGCTTTGAAGATTTTTTCATCAAGTAATTTTTCAATTATGTGACCAAGAATTGGTTTGCCGCCAACGTTGAGTAATACTTTCGGAAGTGAATAGGTATGTGGCTTTAGTCTTGTCCCAAATCCTGCAGCGGGAATAACAGCTCTCAATATTTTCCTTTTTGTTAAAATAAACGATGTGAATTTAATTAATAGGGAAGCGTTTATCAAACCATCGTCTGAATTAATTAAAACGGGCTATTTCCTGGATTTTGAGTTCCGATTTTTCAATCTTACCGAAGCTAAAAATATTTCAAGTATTCGGCGGAATTAAATGAATATCGACAACAGAATCACGCGGCTTTTTGGAATCCGTTATCCCATAATTCAGGCAGGAATGGTCTGGGCCAGCGGCTGGAGACTTGCATCCGCAGTTTCAAATAATGGCGGTTTAGGACTGATTGGCGCCGGATCGATGAAGACCGACCTTTTACGCGAACACATTCAAAAATGCAAAAATGCGACCGATAAGCCGTTTGGCGTAAATATACCCCTCCTGCGCGGCGACGCGGCGGACCTGATAAAAGCTGCCGTTGAATGGGGAGTAAAAATTGTCTTCTCGTCTGCCGGCCATCCCGGAAAATTTATAGATGAATTGAAAAAAACTAATATCACGGTTGTTCATGTAGTTCCCTCTCTCAAATTTGCTCTTAAAGCGGAGAGAGTTGGATGCGACGCGGTAGTCGGCGAAGGAGTAGAAGCCGGAGGTCACAACGGCGCTGATGAGATAACCACTTTCTGTTTAATACCACAGCTTTCAGATGCGCTGAAAATTCCGGTTATTGCCGCGGGAGGAATATCCGATGGGCGCCAGATACTGGCGGCGTTGACATTGGGAGCCGAAGGCGTGCAGATAGGAACACGTTTTGCGGTTACGGCCGAATCTTCCGCGCATGAGAACTATAAAAGGAAAATTGTTGAGGCCGGGGATAGCGATACAATACTTGTCCTCAGGAAGATTGGCGCCGCGCGAATGATAAAAAATGAATTCACAAAGACAGTTTATGAAGCTGAAAAAAACGGAGCCAACGAGGAAGAATTGAAAAATCTTCTGGGCGCTAAACGGGAACGGACTGGAATTTTTGAAGGTGATGAGACAGACGGTATGATGGAGGCCGGGCAGAGCGCCGGACTTATTAAAAATATTCCGACTGTGGAAGAATTGATGAAATTTCTTACCGAAGGATTCGATAATACGAGAAGGGATTTACAGAAATAATCTGGAGATATGATGAGCGAAACTATTAATTACCATTATAAATTGGAGTTCGCCGGCGGAAAGGAGATGATATTTGACATCAACCTGGACAAAGATACGCTGGCAAATCTGGACGAACAATCGAATCTGCCCGAGTGGACAAAAAGAGAATCGTTCGGCTGTACAAATTCGAGCTGCCCATTGTTGAATCATGAGACCTGTCACATTGCCAAAGTTGTTCACAAACAGATTCATACTTTCAAAAATATTGTTTCCACCGAACCCGTTAATGCAACCCTTACAACCGATGAGCGCACTTTTAACAAAAAATGTTCGATACAAACCGCGGTTGCAAGCATCACCGGTATTCTTATGGCAACCTGCGGCTGTCCGGTATTGAGCAAGTTGAAACCGATGGTGAGGTTCCATCTTCCATTCGCCTCTCTGGAGGAGACCGGATTCCGCGTATTTTCAATGTACTTTTTAGCACAGTACCTGAGAGGCAGAAAAAAATTGAGTCAGGATCAAAGCATGCATTCACTCAAAGTGCTTTATGATGAGATACAGGAAATTAATATGCTTGCTGCCCGTAAGATTCAGGAGCTGGAGCGGAGCGATGCAACAATTAACGGATTGGTAATTCTCTATTCGTTCGGTCAATTTGTCTCCTTCGAACTCGAGGAGAACAGTCTGCCGGAATTAGAGAATTTATTCAGAGACTGGCTTGTTTAATTTTCTTGCCGATACTTTGATGGAATGATATTTATCCCTCCGCTTCCGGAGGGATAAACAGAAGAATTTTTAATACCAAAAATGGAACTGCAGAACGAATGCGTTGTTGGGGACTTCCGGATCTTCAAGATTTATTCTGTATTGCGGGCGCACTTCAATAAAACTGTAAGGATAAAATTCAAAACCAAGGACTAAATGAGCGTACTCATCGCTGCTTTTTTCCGTATTCGGATCGAAGCGGTCATAACGAACCACCGCTTCCAATCCAACTAAAACCTGATACGCTGCTTCGATCATCATCGCGCTGGATTTACTTCCGGCATTTAAGTAATCGTCGGCCAGATCATATTCTCCCATCAAACTGAATTTCCTGTAACCGATCCCTGCAAATCCTCCGTAAAGCTTCGTTGGCAGATATGAAAGCGCTCCGCTCAGCTGGTTAAATGATTTTGTTTTAGTTGAAGCATATGACCCGCCGAACAATAATCCCACCTTTTCAATTGAAGGGGAAAACTCCAACCGGGTAGTCCAGGTCGGATCAGCCGCGAATGTTGAATTAGCCCTGCTTTTACCTACACTTGCCGTCAATGAGATTTGATCCGATATATTCGCCCCCAGTTCGATTCCTGTTTCAAGATAGAGCGGATTGTAAATTAAACCTCTCACTGCCCCGGTTGAAAATAATAATCCGTAATCACCTCCCCGAGTATAAGAAGTGTGATCATCCAGGCGGATACCGAAATTCGGCGAAAACGTTCCCACTTTTATATAGCTGTTGTTGGGCAATATTTTTGCGGTAGCAAATCCTTCCCAGAGCGCCCAGATAAAATCATAACGGGCGGTTACATCAATCTTCTCGGATACGGCAGCATTCAGATAGATTGTACCGGTCATATCCTGAAAGTCCGTTCTCTTCTTTTGCTGTGAATATAAAAATTGGGAGCGGTAATCGAATCCGAACGATACATTTTCGGAGAGCTGCGGCGGAATCGGAAATTTTTCGTCGCGCGGAGAAATCATGCTGATTACATTCTTCCCGAATATGTAACCACTTTCATTCCGCATACCTCCCCCGCTGCTATTAAAATGACAACTGCTGCATTTATCAAGATAACGAAGGGCGAACCTCGGAAGAGAATGTAATTCCCCCGAAATGGAAATCAGGAGTGTTAACATCAACAAATATTTTTTCAATCTCATAGTCCCTCTCAGTTAAGAAATTATTAATCATCTCAGGATCCATTAACGATTTTTTATATAGATTAATCATCTCAACAATATCATCTTGGCGGAACGGTCAAATTTTCCGGCTATCAACCTGTAAATGTATATACCGGAGGTCACACTGTTCCCGAGGTCATTTTCCCCGTTCCATTCCATTTCGAAATGACCGGATGACAGATTTTTATCAGCGATTGTTCGGATCAGTTCCCCGTTCAGATTATAAATCTTAAGAGATACATTTTCATTTTGGGGAATTTCGAATACAATCTTTGTGGTGGGATTAAAGGGATTCGGATAATTATTCATCAGTCTGTAACTATCCGGAATCTCTTCCGTTATGAGATCGGTTGTAGGAGGCCTACTGTCGAAATCGCCGGGATTTGAGACTGCGCTGAAAATTCCGGGACCGGGCTGACCCGTAGTCCAGGTACCGGAAGGATCTCCAAGTTCCTGACCATTTGTGAATCCGTCTCCATCGGAATCGAGAGAAGCAAAAGAAGGGCTCCAAAAATTCTCCTGGCCGTTCGGCGAAACTCTGCTCTCGACTGCCTGACCGAATCCATTCCGGGCTCCGCCGCCGGCCGGATTAATATGGCAGTTTGCACACTGAAATTTTGAGCCGTTCGGTATTTTTGAAACTCGGAATTCTCTGGAAATTATTATTGTGGCGGTTACAACTACTAATAATGCGGCTATATATGGAAAAGATCTATTCATACCGAACTCCTGCTTTAGTTTATTTAGTGAACTAACTTGAGTTTTTCACCG
>JBAYWA010000047.1:0-8577 GCA_041674325.1 Melioribacteraceae bacterium
AGATCAGATCGCCGATGGGATAGTTAACCATTGCGGAGACAATTCCCGAATTCATCTGAAAACAATCTGCAAGATTTGCGGCTACATTAAATTCACCGCCGCTTACATGTATTTTACATCCGGTTGCCTTTCTAAAGGGGATAATTCCCGGATCCAGTCTGTGCACTAATGCTCCCAGTGAAACAAAATCCAGCGCGCCATCCGATTTTATTTTTAATCCTTCATTCATTGCAGCTCATCCTTTTCTTTCTCATTCAATAATTTTTTATTTAGACTCCCGAATAGGCGCTGAATCCGCCGTCAACAGGAATTACGATTCCGGTAACAAATTTTGAGATATCCGATGATAGATAGAGTAAAGTTCCCACTAGTTCGTCGGGCTCTCCGAATCTTCCCATCGGTGTGCCTGCCAATATTTTATCTCCTCGTGCAGTAAGTTCGCCGGTTTTTTCGTCTGTCAAAAGGAATCTATTCTGATTTGTAAGAAAGAATCCGGGAGCTATCGCGTTCACCCTAACATTTACCTTTGCGAAATGGACGGCGAGCCACTGAGTAAAGTTATTAACCGAAGCCTTTGCAGCGGAGTAAGCGGGAATTTTTGTAAGCGGTCTGAACGAATTCATTGAGGAGATATTAATAACCGCTCCTCCCCTTTGGAGCATATCCTCTGCAAAAACCATAGTCGGAAGAACTGTCCCCAGAAAATTCAGGTCAAATACACTTCTGAAACCGTCAAGATCCAATCCAAAAAAAGATTTCGAGAGGTCATTCATATTTTCAGCCGTAATAAATTCCTCTTTTGCGGTGGCGGTCGGGGCATTTCCCCCGGCGCCGTTAATCAGAATATCAATTTTCCCGAATTTAGAATTGATCTCCGATTTTGCGTCAATCAGACTCTGCTTGTCCAGGACATTCCCGACTGTACAGAGAACGGGTGATCCTGATTCTCTTGCGATTCCCTGTGCGCAATGTTCGCACCGGCCCTTTTTATAATCGAGTATAGCAACCTTTGCACCGGCATTTACCATCGCCATTGAAAAAACTCCGCCGAATACTCCGCATCCTCCCGTAATAACACATACTTTACCCTTTAAATCGTCAAAAGAGATGTTTCCCATTCTGATGCTCCAAGCAATTTATTAAGAATATAAATATCGCCTTAAATGTTATTAAATAATCCTCACCCATCCGAAATAGATATTTTTAGGATCTCTCATAAAAAAAATTTGTTAATTCCACCCCACTGCGTTATTTTTATCCTTAAAGTTACCGTTAAAGTAATTTTCAGTGTCGAACTTAAATAAAGATATTATTTTTGTCAATTTATATCTGAGTATCAATTAAAATATTTTTCTCGGAATAAAGTCTAAAATCTTGATTGTGGAGAAAACCGTGAATTTAGAAAAATACTCGCTTGGTATTGGTGACCGATTCGGGAAGGAATGCATCCCCCAGTTAAACGCTATAAAATCTGCCTGGATTAGCGGGATTTCAATTGTCCCAGTTTGGAACAAATCTTTTAGAGAGCATTCAATAATAGGTAGCAATCCCTCTAACACACAAAAAATAATTAAAACAGCTGTTAGTGACTTTAATTGGCAACACTCATACTATATAGATGCCGATCATATTACTCTCCGCTCCGTGGATCATTTTCTCAATTATTCGAATTTCTTTACTCTGGATGTGGGAGAATTCATAAACAAAAAAGCGACTGAAGCCGAAATCAGGTCCTTCCTCGCGCAGGTTCAATCCTTTAAAGGAAAAGTTAAGATTGATGGTTTGGAAAAGGAATTTAATGTGGATGATGAGCTGCTTCTCTCGATTGCGGAAAAATACCTAGCCGCAATTAAAGAGGCCGGACGTATTTACAGACATATTCTTGCTAAACGTCCCGGAAATGATTTTGTAATAGAGGTTTCATTTGATGAGGTAGACCAGGCACAGACTCCCATAGATCTGTTTTTCATTCTTGCCGCGGTAGCATATGAGAAAATTCCGATCCAGACGATCGCACCCAAATTCGTTGGAAAGTTCTTAAAGGGGATCGATTACATAGGCGATCTGAAAGAATTCGAAAAAGAGTTCGAGGAAATTGTTCTGATAATCGAGCAGAGTAAAAAGGTATTTGAATTACCGGAAAATCTGAAATTAAGCGTTCATTCCGGAAGCGATAAATTCTCAATCTATCCCATTATTAATAAGATCATAAGAAAACTTGGGACCGGCATCCACGTGAAGACCGCAGGAACAACCTGGCTGGAAGAATTGATCGGCCTTGCACTCTCCGGAGAAAAAGGATTAAATCTGGTGAAGGAGATTTATTCCGAGGGGTTCAACAGATATGATGAGTTAATTCAACCGTATCTCCATTCGGTTGAAATTGAGAGAGAGAAGCTGCCGTCGCCCGCCGATGTGAAAAAGTGGGATAGAGAAAAATTAGTTTCCGCGCTTCGTCATGAACCGCAGAGCAAAACAATCGACCTGAATTTTCGCCAGCTCCTCCACATCTCTTTCAGGATAGCCGCGGAAAAGGGAGAATTGTATTATGAAGCAATGGAAAACGCCAGGGATTCAATCAGTAGATGTGTAACCGGAAATCTCTTTGAAAGGCATATCAAGCCGTTATTTTTCTAGAGTTTTAAGTTTCAAAGTTTTTCTTCTGCGAGAGAGATAAAAAAGTGCCGGAACGGATCCGGCACTTACCAATACTTAATAAAATTACAGTTATTTCAATTCCTTAATAAATATATTTCTGAATCCCACTTTTGCCGCGCTGTCATGATTCTGTAATCCAATAAATCCTGTTTTCGCAAAATCTTTCACCTTTCCGCGCGGTTCGCATTTCCATTCATTAACCAGTTGACCGTTTAGCTCCACAGTTATTTTATCCCCCTCAAAAGTTATTCTAAAATGATTCCATTCACCCGGAGCTTTAAATGCGTCCTTTTTAACGGGCTCGGCATCATAAACAGCGCCGGTTCTATGAAGAGGATCGGAGACATTATCGATCTGAATTTCAAACGAATGATATATATAGTCATCGCTTATAACGAAATCGGGAACACGGAGAAAAATGCCGCTGTTGGTTTTTTCCGAATGAGATGTATATTCAAGATCCAGAACAAAGTTGCCGAATTTCTTTGCGCTGAACCAGAAGAGTCCCATTCCGCCCGATGATTTTAATATACCGGTTGTCTCATCGAGTTCAAAATATCCGGGACCGTAATGATTCCATCCGTGCTTATTATATCTCCCGTTCCACCATCCGAGCAGTTCAACAAATCCTTTATAATAAGTAATGCCGTCAATGTATTTCAATCCTGCTAGAATTGCCGTTTCCGGTTTTTCCGCATCTTCAGCTTTTTCATGTTCGATGGTTAAAAATCCCCTGTAATTCTGAAGACTCAACTCAGCGAGAATATCGTGAATGTTCGATTTCCCTTTTCCGAACGGGACATCGTACGCTTCTGTCCTGCCGGCTTCATTCAGATCTTTCAGATGGACATCGATTACTCTCCCCTTCAATAATCGTAAAGCCTCCACCGGATTGATTCCGCTTCTCAGCCAATGCCCGGTATCTCCGCACACTCCGATTCTGAAGTCAACATTCTGAATATTTTTAAAGACGGTTTCAGGATTTGCGTATTTATTGGGTGCCGGATGATTATGAATCGCCACTTCGATGTTATACTTTTTCACCATCTTATCAAGAAGAGAATAGTCGTCCGATGAGGGTTCCGTTACGATTTTTCGGATTCCCATTTTTTTTGCGAAGTTAAATACTTTATCCGTTTCTGATTCAGAGTTAGGAAATCCGACTACTCCAAAAGCAACAATGGTGAGATTGAGTTCTTTCAATCTGTTTTTAATAATTTCAATTTTATCATCGCTCAGATCATAATTGAATTTAGTCTCGGGATCTTCATTGCTCAGTTTCTGTCCCGGATAAGCCTGAACGTATCTTACTCCCAATGCGCGTATTTTGTCCAACGCTTCAAAAAAAGTATACTTACGATAAGTCCAGCATTGAACGGCAACATTAAATTCACGGATTCTTACCTCTTCGTAATTTGTTTTCATCACATCGCTTTTAACGTCGGCCAGAGTCTTAATATTCTGACCGGAACTAAGATTATTGAAGAGGAGAGCAAACAAAAGACAGATGATTTTTTTAGACATTTTAATACCTCATAATATTCAATGATTCATTTTATTCGGATTCCAAAGCCCCTTTGCCACCCGGGGGATAAAAGTATCCAGATCGGGGGGCGGGAAGATGATCGTTTTTTCCTGTTCCGCGCTCATATAGCCGGTCATCAATAATTCAGTTACATTCAATCCGTCATCAAAATTTTCCATCGGGCGCTTTCCCTCGATGAACGAATCAACCATATACCGGTTCTCGACATCGTACCCGTAAGTATTCTCCTCATTTCCTACTACGGGCATCAGTCCTATCTCCGCATTCTGTTTTTCAATGAGGTCTTCACCTACTCTTCCCCTCACATCCCTGCTGAAAAACACTTTCAAATCTGTATCGAGAGTATTTATCTGCATAGAATATTCCGGACCAAGCAGTTCAACACTTAAACGGAGTCCGGCACCCACATAGCACCAAGATGTAGTTGCTTCTACAACAAGTTTTTCCCCTTTATCATCTTTATATTCAACAACAGCGCGGGCATAATCTTCGGCCGGGCGGTTAATATAATCCAATTTGCCGGCTGAATTATTTTTAAGTATCTCCGCATAATGCGGGCGCTGCCATTTCAGACTCTCTACATGTGCGGTTACTTTAACTGGAGTCAAAGAGTTCCTGGGTTTGTCCGGGTCAGTTAAAATAAACCGCGCAACTTCCACTGAGTGGCACATCATATCATTCATAACACCCCCACCCTGCAACGTTCCCTCCCAGAACCAGGGCGAATGCGGTCCTCCATGTTCCTCTGCAGCTCGCGCAAGATACGGTCTGCCGGCACTTAACGCGCCTCTTTTCCAGATGATCTCTTTTCCCCGCTGAACTGTAGGTTCAAAGAGCTGATTCTCGAGATAGCCGTCCAGTAATTCGGCACGCTTCACAAGTTCAACCATTTTTTTTGCCTCGGCTACATTTCGTCCAAGCGGTTTTTCGCAGCAGACTCCGATTAGTTTTCCTTTCCCCGATTCAACCGCATTCACAATCTCTTCCATCACTTCAATGCGGGTAAAATTAGGAGAACAGATCCATAGGGCATCAATATCAGGGTCAGCAACCATTTCGGTAATTGATTTGAATACTTTTGCCGGACCGACATTTAAATTTTTTGCAATTGCAGAGGCTTCGGTAGCGGTCTCATAGTTTTTATCGTATATACCATTTATATCCGCATTCCTCACAGAGATCCAGGAACGGATATGAAATCTCGCATTGAATCCGCCTCCGATAATTCCAACTCCAATTTTACTTTTAGTCATTTATTTCTCCGTCAGCTAAATTTATATTCTAATATAGAGGTCTTAACCTTTAACAGTCGACTTCTCCTCTTTGAAAAAAAGAAGAAACGCCAAAGCACAAACTATTGTTAATACGCACGGGACTATGAATACTCCGGTCCAATTGACAGCTCCGTTTACAGTGAAATAATCCTGCACCCAGCCGGCAAAAAAAGCGCCGACATAATTACCAATTCCGTATGTGGCAAACGTTATTAGACTTTGAGCCGAATGCCTTATATCGGGCGGCGCTATAGTATCGACATAAATAAATGCGGCAGTGAAGAAGAATACGAAACAGAATCCATGAAGCGCAAGCGACGCAATAACTAGCCAGCCCGGCTCGCCGATAGCGAATATTATATATCTCAGAGGCCAAGCAAGAACACCGAGCACCAGAACATTTCTCAAACCGTATTTTTTAATGAAGATAGGGAGCAGAAGCGCCATCACAAAAATCTCCGCAATCTGAGCTATGGTCATAACTGCGGGAACACTCTGCGGCGATAATCCAATCCTTTCCGATTCAAGAAACGGAGAAGTTAATTGATAATAGAACATAAGTTCTGTCGCAACAACGAAAGAGATAATTATAAAGACGAGAAAATTTTTGTTCTTCATCATTTTAAATGCTTCTACAAAAGCCCACGGACTTGCTCCTCCCTTTTTTGGAGGAGTATGAGGAAGAGTAAACGACATGATTCCCATTAAAATCGAAAAAAGACCCGCTAGAAAGAGCAAATCGCCCCCGAATCCCTTGGCCGTATCGCTGACATTCAAAACCCTCCAACCCGTTAATGCCCATCCGGCGGCTATCCATCCTATAGTTCCCCAGACTCTTATAACACCGAAATCTTTCTCTGAATCTTTCAGATTGATAAACGCTATCGAATTCGTCAATGCAAGCGTAGGTGCATATAAAAGACAATACAAAACCATCAGCCACATCATTGTTGAATAATCGGTTACCTGGGATATGAAAAGAAGAAAAACACCGCCTATCAGCTGCAGCACGGCAATAACTTTTTCAGATGAGAAATAACGGTCGGCAATCTGGCCACCGACGAAAGGGGAGATAATTGTAGCAAGGGGAAGAAGACTGTAGATTACACCCACCTGCACACCGTTAAATCCGAGTTCATTCTGAAGATACGCGGCTAGCACAGGCGCCCAGGAGCCCCATATCGCATACTGCAGGAACATCATTATTCCTAAACGTACTTTAACGCTCATTAATAACTCCATATTTATTATTGAAGGGATAAGATTTGTCCGATGATTGGGGATAAATCCGGTAAAATTTTTTGTTCGAATTTTCTTCTGATGAAAATTTCATAAAAAATTCTGTTTTCCGTTAAAAGATATTTATCAATTCATTACCGCTTTCTGATAATATCCGCGGTTGAAACTACAACGCCTCCGGCACCCGGCATGACGGGCATAACTCTGCCGGATCCGGTAGAGAAAATAAATATTTTTAACCGAATAAAAACCTGAATAGTAAAATGATTTTAAAAACATTTTATTAACAGATGTTTTTATTTTATTTTACAATCCGTATTAAATGAAGTAACAAGAGGAGATTCTTTATGGATAAGAAAAACCGGGGAACCGGAGGATTGGGCAATTCATTCGGCAATGAGATTTCAAGAAGAGATTTTATTCAGAGGACGGGAATGGCAGCGGCTGCGTTCACAATTCTGCCGGGTCACATATTCGGATCCGGCACCGCAAAACTCCCAAGCAATACTTTGAATATGGCTATTGTAGGTATAGGCGGAAAAGGGCAAAGCGATGCGGATGGAGTGAGTATGGAGAATATTG
Source organism: Melioribacteraceae bacterium (assembly GCA_041674325.1). Classification (GTDB taxonomy): domain Bacteria; phylum Bacteroidota; class Ignavibacteria; order Ignavibacteriales; family Melioribacteraceae; genus Fen-1258. The sequence continues at coordinate 7,300 of JBAYWA010000047.1, forward strand.
TTGCTCTGTGCGATGTTGATGACGAGGCGGGTATTCCTGTAAGACAGAAATATCCGAATGCGAAAATCTACAAAGATTTCAGGGTGATGCTTGAAAAGGAAAAAAACATTGATGCGGTTGTGATAGCAACGCCGGATCATACACACGCACCTATTGCAATGGCAGCGATGCAGCTCGGAAAACATGTTTATTGCCAGAAACCTCTGACTCACACAGTTTATGAAGCAAGGCTTTTGGCTGAAACGGCAAAAAAATATAATGTAGTTACACAGATGGGAAACCAGGGACATGCGGGGGAGGAATCGAGACTTATTATTGAATGGATTGAGGATGGAGCTATTGGCGATGTATACGAAGTTCATATCTGGACTAACAGACCGATATGGCCTCAGGGAATTCTTAGACCGGATACAATTCCATCCTGCCCGGAAACTCTCGATTGGAATTTGTGGCTCGGCCCGGCGCCAAACAGACCGTACCATCCTTGTTATCATCCATTCAACTGGCGCGGTTGGTGGGATTTCGGCACCGGAGCTCTAGGAGATATGGGCGCGCATTTCATCGATCAGCCATTCTGGGCTCTCGAATTGGGTCATCCTCTTACAATTCAGGCTTCATCAACAAAATTCAATAAAGAAACCTATCCCGTTTCTTCAATGGTTACTTATCAATTTCCGGAGAGAAAAAATAAACCGGCGGTTAAATTAGTCTGGTACGACGGCGGACTTATGCCCCCGCGTCCGGAAGAATTGGAACCGGGAAGAAAGATGGGAGACAGCGGCGGCGGAGTTTTATATGTCGGCACAAAAGGAAAATTGATGCACGGCACTTATGGAACAGGTGTGAGGTTAATTCCTGAAACCGTTATGCAGCAGTATAATCGTCCGGCCAAAACTATCCCGAGATCCCCGGGAATTTATCAGGAATGGATAGACGCGATAAAGAACAACACAAAGAGTACAACGGATTTCAGTTATTCCGGAGCGCTTACAGAAGTAATGCTGCTTGGAAACATCGCAGTCAGGATGGCTGAAAAAAATACTATTCTTGAGTGGGATCCGGTAAAATTTGAATTTCCGAATTTGCCCGATGCCAACGAATTTTTATCAAAAAAATACAGCGCGGGCTGGTCTCTATAAATAACAAATTTTTCAGATTCAATTTTTTCAAAAATACTCTATGAATGAAACTCCGAAGACTGATCTGAACAGAAGGGAATTTTTAAAAGTGTCGGCCGCGGCCGGCGCAGGGGTAATTTTCTCTCCTTATATCAAAACG
>JBAYWA010000048.1:0-8509 GCA_041674325.1 Melioribacteraceae bacterium
ATCTGATATCAGAAGGATACATCTGCCGGGCTACGACTACGCGGTTAAAGCGGGTGTCGGCAGCGTGATGATCTCTTTCAGCAGCATCAGCGGACAAAAGATGCATGGAAATTACTATTGGATCACAGATGTTCTTAAAGGGGAACTTAATTTTAAGGGATTTGTTGTTAGCGACTGGGGCGGCGTTGATCAGCTCCCGGGCGATTACAAAACTAAAATTGAAACGGCTGTTAATGCCGGAATAGATATGATAATGCTGCCTCACGATTATAAAAATTTCTTTGCCGCTATGAAACAGCTCGTTTCGGAAAAACGGATTCCCGTGGGAAGAATTGATGATGCGGTAAAGAGAATTTTGAAAATTAAAAATCAGATAGGATTGTTCGAACGACCGTATGCGGACAGGTCTCTGCTTGCAAAAGTCGGCTCCGCCGAACACAGGACAATTGCCCGCGATGCCGTGCGTCAATCTCTTGTTGTTCTGAAGAATGATAATAATCTTCTTCCGCTTAATAAAAATGCGGCTAAAATATTTGTAGCCGGTAAAGGCGCCGATGATATCGGCATTCAATGCGGCGGCTGGACCATAAGCTGGCAGGGGAGCGAAGGAAATATTACCCAGGGAACAACAATACTGCAGGCGATTAAAAAGGCCGTCGCTCCTTCAACACAGGTTTCCTATTCAATCGACGGAACTGGTGCTGCCGGATATGATTTCGGAATTGTTGTAATTGGAGAGAAACCGTATGCCGAAGGCTCCGGTGATAGAAGCGATCTGAATTTATCGGCTCCCGATCTGGCAATTATAAGCAGACTCAAAGGGGCGGGAATTCCATTTGTCACAATTTTAATATCCGGAAGACCGATGATTCTGGGCAATGCGTTGAACGATGCCAATGCTTTCATTGCTGCCTGGCTGCCGGGAACCGAAGGAGACGGCGTAGCTGATCTCCTTTTCGGCGATTTTAAACCGACTGGAAAACTCCCCCATTCCTGGCCCAGGTCGATGTCGCAGATTCCGGTAAATTACGGCGACTCGAATTACGATCCGTTATTTGCATTCGGATTCGGTTTGACGTACTAAAATTTTATTGTGTGCAGATTTATAAGGCGCTCCATTTTAATCGGATGATAAGATTATCGCGGATCGTCCTAAACTGCTCTAAATATTTCTAATAATGCGAGGATTTAAAATGAAAAAATATTTTTTGATCATGTTAATGATATTATTGACCGGTAGTTCGGCTTTAATCTATGCGCAATCACAAAAGGAGAAAGAGATTCAGAAAAAAGTGGATGCGTTAATCGCCCGGATGAATCTTGATGAGAAGATTGGACAGATGACCCAGGTTGACCACGATGCTATTAAATTGAACATTAAAGATATCGGAAGATTTTATCTCGGTTCAATTTTATGCGGCGGCAATTCGGAACCGGAAGATATCACGCCTGCCGGCTGGGCCAGCCTCTATGATAAGTTTCAGAATGTTGCGCTCAAAACACGTCTGCAGATTCCGATCATCTGGGGTATTGACGCAGTGCACGGTCATAACAACGTGGACGGCGCTACGATCTTTCCACATAATATAGCGTTAGGCGCTACGCGCAATCCTAAACTCGTTGAGCAGGTGGCCGCTGTTACTGCTGCTGAGATTAAAGGTACCGGAATGCAGTGGAATTTTGCGCCTTGCGTAGCTGTAGCAAGAAATGAAAAATGGGGCAGGACTTACGAAAGCTTCGGCGAAAATCCCGATCTGGTCAAATCGTTGGGAATTGCATATGTAAAAGGAATGCAGGGTAATGACCTCTCCGATAATACCTCGGCGCTTGCATGTGTTAAGCATTACCTGGGTGATGGCGGAACAACGAATGGCAAAGATCAGGGAAATACCGAAGTTGATGAAGAAACTCTCAGGAAGATTCACCTTCCGGGTTATGTTGCCGCTATCAAAGCCGGCGCTAAATCGATTATGCCCTCGTACAGCAGCTGGAATGGCGTAAAAATGCACGGGAATAAATATTTGTTGACAGATGTATTGAAAGGTGAACTTGGTTTCAAAGGATTTCTTGTTTCTGACTGGGCCGCGATTGACCAGCTTGACGGCAATTATAAGGCAGCTATCGAAAAATCGATTAATGCGGGACTCGATATGGCTATGATCCCGAATGCCCCCGGACAAAAAAATAATTACGTCGAATTTATAACATTTTTGAAAGAGCTCGTTAATGAGGGAAAAGTTCCTGTCAGCAGAATTGACGATGCGGTAAGAAGAATACTGACTGTAAAATTTGAGATGGGCGTATTTGAGAATCCGCTTACGGAGAAAAATCTGACTTCAAAGATCGGATCAAAAGAAAATAGAGAAGTTGCCCGTGATGCTGTACGCCAGTCTTTGGTTCTTCTGAAAAATGAAAATAATATTTTACCTCTCTCAAAAGAGATGAAGAGAATTCATATTACCGGAAAAAGTGCCGATGATATCGGAAATCAGTGCGGAGGATGGACTATCATTTGGCAGGGAAAGAGCGGAAATGTGACCAGCGGAGGAACGACAATTTTACAGGCAATCAAAAACACCGTATCGGACGGAACTAAAATTACATCATCAACCGACGGCTCTGGCGCCGAAGGCGCAGATGTATGCATAGTCGTAGTCGGTGAAACTCCGTATGCTGAGATGATAGGCGACAGGGAAGATCTGACTTTAGCTAAAGAAGATGCGGCCGCTATCCAGAAAGCTAAATCATCCGGCGTTCCGGTTGTGGTAGTGCTCCTTTCGGGAAGACCTTTATTGATAGAGCCGGAATTAAAAAGCAGTAACGCGTTTGTTGCCGCCTGGCTTCCCGGTACAGAAGGCTCGGGAGTTTCTGATGTTCTATTCGGCGATTTTAAACCCGTTGGAAAACTTCCTGTATCCTGGCCGAAAAATATGAATCAGATTCCGGTCAATTTCGGCGATAAAGATTACGATCCTCTTTTTCCTTACGGATTTGGATTAACATATTAATTTCACTATTGCTGGATCCTTCCGGGCTGAATTATATGGATGAAGATAATAGTCCGGAAGAGATCCGTAATTTCTTAATTGCAGTAATCACTTCTAAATAAACTTTCGGGAATCGTATGAAAAAATATCTCCTGTTTTTTCTGATCTGCACAATCTCATTTGCACAGAAAAAAACTATTGAACAGCGTGTCGATTCGGTACTCACGTTAATGACTCTTGATGAAAAGGTCGGTCAACTTGTTCAGTTTACCGGAGGATTTGACACCGGAACTCAGACCTCCAAACCGAGGGAAGGCCACATTGAACTTATCCGGCTCGGAAAGATCGGCTCTATGCTGAATGTTTTCGGAGCCGAACAGACAGGAAAAATTCAGAAAATTGCGCTCGAAGAGACGCGCCTGAAAATTCCGCTCCTCTTCGGCCTTGATGTGATTCACGGATTCCGTACAACTTTTCCGGTGCCGCTTGCCGAAGCAAGCAGCTGGGATCTTGAGTTGGTTGAAAGATCGGCACGGATGCAGGCGATTGAATCATCTTCATCCGGAATTCACTGGACTTTTACACCGATGGTGGATATAGCCCGTGATCCGAGATGGGGGAGAATTGTTGAAGGGAGCGGAGAAGATACTTACCTGGGCTCGATGATGGGAGCGGCGCGCGTTAAAGGATATCAGGGAAACGATCTTTCCTTGTCTAATACAATTGCTGCATGCGTAAAACACTTTGCCGGTTACGGCGCCGCCGAAGGGGGAAGGGATTATAATACTGTCGATTTATCGGAACGGACTTTCAGAGAAATTTATCTGCCTCCTTTCAAAAAAGCACTCGAAGCGGGTGTAGCCACTTTTATGGTTTCTTTTAATGAGATAGGAGGAGTGCCGGCGTCCGCGAATAAATGGCTCCTCAAAAATATTCTTCGCGAAGAATGGAAGTTTAAGGGACCGGTTGTGAGCGATTGGAATTCCATTGGCGAACTAATACCGCACGGAGTCGCAAAAGATTTGAAACACGCCGCTGAAATTGGCATTAATGCGGGTGTTGATATCGATATGGAAGCAAATGCATATAATACTCAGCTGGCAGAATTAGTCAGAGATAAAAAAGTTTCAATGGCTGTTATTAACGAAAGCGTCAGACGGGTGTTGCGCCTGAAATTCCAGCTTGGATTATTTGATGATCCGTATAAATACTGCGATGCCGGTAGGGAGAAAAGTACAATACGAAGCGGGGAGATGATTAAAAGCTCCCTTGAAAGCGCGCGTAATTCTATAGTGCTTCTGAAAAATAAAAATAATCTCCTCCCGCTGAATAAAAATTTAAAGAAGATAGCAGTCATAGGTCCGCTTGCAAATTCAAAACTGGATCCGCTCGGTCCCTGGTATCAGCAAGGGTGGCCTTCTGAAGTTATAACAGTGTTTGAAGGAATTAAAAATAAATTGGGAGAGACTGCGGAAGTAGTATATGAACAGGGATGCATCCTCTCGGGCGATTCAAAATCCGGTTTTTCCGCAGCTGTATCGGCGGCAATGAATGCCGATGTTGTAATACTATGTATCGGCGAATCGTTGGAAATGAGCGGAGAGGCGCATTCGCGCGCGTCGCTTGATCTGCCCGGTCCGCAGAACGCTTTAGCCGAAGAGATATACAAAACCGGCAAACCGGTAGTTGCCGTACTGATGAATGGAAGACCTCTTACTATAAATTATCTTGCTGAAAATATTCCGGCCATTCTTGAAACATGGTTCCTCGGAAATGAGGCGGGCAATGCAATTGCGGATGTACTGTTCGGCGATCATAATCCATCCGGAAAACTTCCGGTTACATTTCCGCGATCAATTGGACAGGTTCCGCTCCATTATAATTATAAAAATACGGGACGCCCCTACAATCCCGAAAAACCGATGTATACAACATCATATATGGATTTTCCGAATGCGCCTCTTTATCCGTTCGGATTCGGATTAAGCTATACAACATTCGAATATTCGGATCTTAAACTGAGCGGGAAAAAGATCGGGAAAAATGAATCGATAACCGTGAGTATAAATGTGAAAAATACCGGAGCGCGCGACGGTGAAGAGGTGGTTCAGCTCTATATAAGAGATCTGGTGGGAAGCGTTACAAGACCCGTTAAGGAACTGAAAGATTTTTCGAAAATTTATCTTAAAGCCGGCGAGACTAAACCCGTTAAATTTATTATTACTCCGGATAAACTGAAATTCTACGATATTAATATGAAGTATACAGTCGAGCCGGGTGATTTCAAAGTCTTCGTGGGTACAAATTCAGTTGACCTGAAAGAAGCGGATTTTTCGGTAATTGATTAGGCGGAAAAATGAAAAAATTTTATGGACTCTCTCTTCTTCTTATTTCATTGATCTTTGCGGCATGCTCCCCGGATATAACCAGGAATGCGGCTGTGAGACTGGAAGAAAAAAAAATGGCGTCTAAGTTTGAGCAGGATGTAAGTATAAAATATCTCCTATACCTGCCGGTCAGTTATAAAAACGGTGATAAATTTCCGCTAATGATATTTCTCCACGGCAGCGGCGAGCGCGGTGATAATTTGGAACTCGTGAAGAAGCACGGACCGCCCAGATTAATTGAAGAGGGGAAAGATTTTCCGTTTATTATAGTTTCTCCGCAATGCCCGCAAGGAATACGGTGGAAAACAAATACATTGATCGCTCTGCTGGATGAGATTATCGGGAACTATAATGTAGATGAAGATAGAATCTATATAACCGGATTGAGCATGGGCGGTTACGGCACCTGGAAACTTGCCAATGAAATTCCCGAGCGCCTTGCCGCCGTTATCCCTATTTGCGGCTGGGGCGATTCATGGACAATCTGTGAAATAGGAGATCTTCCGGTATGGGCATTCCACGGTGAAAAAGATAATGTTGTTCCGTCACAAAAAACTTCTGATCTGATAAATGCACTCAAACGGTGCGGCGGGAACGCAAGAGTTACTCTCTACCCCGAAGCCGGCCATGATTCATGGACGGAAACGTATAACAATCCGGAGATTTATGAGTGGCTTTTAAAGCAGACTAAAAGCGGAAGAAAAAAATTAAATGCAAACTGGTTTTAATTCCATCCGGAGGAATAATGAAGAAATTTTTTGCGGCAGCTCTCTTATTATTTGTGTCAGCGTTGAATCTTTCCGCGCAGAGCAGCGGATTCGCTAGATGCGACGGTAAATATATTATTGACGGCAATGGTAAAGTCTTAATTCTCAGAGGCACAAATCTAGGCAATTGGCTGAATCCCGAAGGCTATATGTTCAAATTTCAGAATGTCAATTCTTTCCGGCTGATAGATAATTCATTGAAAGAATTGCTGGGAGCCGATGAGATCCGCAGATTCTGGAGTGAATTCCGTGACAATTATATCACAAAAGAAGATATCAGTTTTCTGAAAAGCGCCGGATTCAATCATGTGCGTGTCCCTTTTAACTTTAAATTCTTTCTGGTTGAGGACCACCCGGAAATTTTTCTCGAAGAGGGATTCCAGCGGTTGGATGACGTGATTAAATGGTGCGCCGAAGAGGGATTGTATGTAATACTAGATCTTCACGCGGCTCCAGGCGGACAGTCGGGCGATAATATAGACGACAGCTGGAGCTACCCGTTTTTATACGAGGAAGAGGATGCGCAGAGGACAACTATTGCGCTATGGGAAAAATTGGCTGAACGGTATAAGGACGAAAAGATTGTGCTCGGTTACGATCTTCTTAATGAGCCCATTCCCCATTACTACGAGAACAAAGAGCTATTGAATAAATTACTGGAGCCTCTCTATAAAAAACTGACAAGCGCGATACGGTTAATCGATAAAAATCATATCATCTTTCTTGGCGGCGCTCAATGGAATACAAATTTTAAAGTGTTCGGCGAGCCGTTCGATAAAAATCTGGCTTATACTTTTCATAAATACTGGATGCCGCCGGTGCAGAATGAGATTCAAGAGTATGTCGATTTCCGCGCTAAATATAATGTCCCTGTCTGGATGGGGGAGAGCGGCGAGAATGAGGATGCCTGGGTGGACTCCTTCAGAACGTTATTGGACCGTAATGAGATAGGTTGGAGCTTCTGGCCGTATAAAAAGATGGAATCATCACGCGGAATTGTTTCATTTAAACAGACTGACGAATGGAAACAGATTGTAAAGTATGCCGAACTGCCTAAGAAAAATTTTGAGGAGATCCGCAAAGCCAAACCATCGCGCGAAGTTGTGAGAAAAGCTCTGGCCGGCCTGCTCGAAAATATTAAATTTAAAAACTGCAGAAAGAATGACGGTTATCTGAAAGCGCTGGGCGCAATGTAATACAGTTTAGCTGCAACCATAATTATGAATGTGTCAAAGGATTTTATGAATTATAATATCGGAAAGAATTTAAGGGCGCTCCTGATAATCGTATTTCTGCTGGCTGCGTGCGAAAATACCGACAGCGGCGTAGGGCCGGAAATAAATAATAATCCCTCAACTGCAGTGGAGTATTACGGCAGGATTCAGGTTAAGGGGAATAAGATTGTAGATAAAAATGAAAATCCGGTCGCGCTCCGCGGCATGAGTTTATTCTGGAGCCAGTGGGGCGGAAGTTTCTATAATGAAAAATGCGTTCAGTGGCTGCGTGACGACTGGAAATGCACCGTTGTGCGCGCTTCAATGGGAGTGGAAAGCGGCGGGTATCTGACAAATGCTCAATCCGAATATCAGAAAATTATTACTGTGATCGACGCGTGCATCAAATACGGAATTTATGTGGTTGTGGATTGGCACGATCATAATGCTCAGGATCATCTAACGCAGGCAAAATCATTTTTCGGCTCTATTGCGCAGAAGTACGGCGATAAACCGAATATCATTTATGAAATTTATAACGAACCGCTCCAGGTATCGTGGAGTTCAGTAATAAAACCGTATGCCGTAGAGGTTATTAAATCTATCCGCCAGTACGATCCCGATAATCTGATTGTTGTGGGCAATCCCAACTGGTCGCAGGATGTGGATGTTGCCGCTAAGGATCCGGTTGACGACGTTAATGTTGCGTATTCTCTCCACTTCTACACAAGCACACACAGGCAGTGGCTCAGAAGCAAGGCAATTGCGGCAATGAACAGCGGCGCCGCTCTCTTTGTAACCGAATTCGGAATCAGCGAAGCCAGCGGCAATGGAAATATCGATATGACAGAGACAAATCTCTGGATGAACTTTCTGGAAACATATAAACTTAGCAGCTGCAATTGGTCTGTCATAGATAAGAATGAGACCTCCGCTTCACTAAAAACTGGAGCAGATCCGCTCGGGGGCTGGACTCAATCCGCGCTTAGTCAATCCGGAATTTTTAACAGAGATTATATCATCTCAAAAAATAAAGACTTATTTGAAATTCTCAATTCAGCCGTTAAATAATTGAACGGCCTTTCCCAGTTATCCGTCATGAATAAGTATTTTCTTCTCGGCTTCTTTCTGCCCGTAATCATAGCGGCTCAGTC
>JBAYWA010000049.1:0-8367 GCA_041674325.1 Melioribacteraceae bacterium
GAGTCATCAGAATAATCCCATCCAAACCCGCATCGATCATATCGGCAATATTGGCAGAAGCGCTGAAAAATAATTTACTCTGGTTAAAAGTGATATCCGCTTCAATCGCTTTAACATTACTGCCCGAATAGAATCTCTTGCCCGTAAGCGACGCTGTGCCGAACAGCCGGTCGAATGAAAGTGAGCGGTTATCGCGTGTGAAATTCAGATCTGTATTAAAACCGGAAAGATAAATCGTTCCGCTCTTCTGCATCATCACAAAATAATCCAGATCGAGATTAGCGGAAATTGAAAACTTCCCCGCTTCATTCTTTACATTTCCGCCGAATTCTCCCGATAAATCAAGTCTTTCATAGCCGGTGAGTTTGGAGAGCAGCTCAATATCCTTGAAAGTACCGCCGAAATTAAATTTAAGATCCTCCTCAACTATGGAAGGCAGGAAAGTGATAGTAGAATCCTTTCCGTCCTGCGGCAGAACAATTGATAATGGATTTAATTCGCGGATCTTTTTGCTTATAATTCCGGAAATCGTCTGTGATTCATACGCGATCAGATCAATTGCCTTCTGAACAGAGAAATTTCCGTTAATATTAAAATCGGCGAAATCTGATACCAGCTTAATCTGCCTGCTTCCGTCCGTCTCTTTTGAGAATGTGCACTGAATATCGGAATTGCTTATCCTCTCTCCTTGAAATCGGGATGAGTCAATTCCCACCCGTAGAATCCCGGTTATATCATCGGGATTAAAATTCCTACCATCCGCACTCAGATAAAAATTAAGATTGCTCTCATACTTTTCATCTTTCAGGAATTTTGCAAGATTTAGATTTTTCAGCTGTCCAACAAGGCTGTAAGCGGGAATTGTATCTTTATCAAATGATAAATCCCCGTTGATTGACGCTGTAAGATTATCACTTGCGGCATCCAGTCTCAGATTGGTGGTGCCGTCAATTGAGTGAGAATTTAAACTCATCCTGTCAATCGCATAACTGTTAATCCTTGAGTCGCCGGCAATAAAATCAAAATCGTTTTTCATGTCCACCGGTGAAAAACCTTTCCCGATAAGTGAACCTCTGGAATTTAATTGGGTGGGAATGTCGAGTACCGGAGAAAGATCAAGATTATCTGTCTCAAAAGAGATATCGTAAGAAACCGGGTCGGATGCAAGATTCATCCTGGCGTTAAAAAGTAATTTGCCGTCATCAATATTTCCTTCGAACCTGGATTTGAAATTCAAAGGCTCACCCTCAAAATCCAAATTCAGATTTGTAAGACGCAGTCTTGCATATTCAGGAAGCTTCAATGTAGGGAGGAGCGTGTTTATATCTTTATAATTTATATCAGAGTCTGTGATCTTTGCTGTAATAAAAAGTTTTTCGGGGCGGTTCAGATTCCGTACTCTTCCGTCGATTTCAAAATGTGAGTCTTTGTAATCAAGGCTGAATTTATCTATCCTGAAATCTCCGAATTTGCCCCGGGCCTTCAGTTCCATAGACGGATTACCTTTCAGGATTTCCGTACTTCCTATGAATGAGGAGAGATCGTCGAAGTTGAAAGATTTTGCCCGGGCATCCAGTGAAATCGGATAATTCTTAAAATCATCGAGCTCCACATCTCCAAATAAATTAAGACTGTCCAGACGGGCATCAAGACGCAATTCACTGCTGTCCGATAAAAAATAAAAATTGCTGATACTCGCAAATTCTTTTGTAACGGCAAATTCGCCCGAGAAAAATTTGAGATTGAATCGGGAAAGGTTCGGTCTCAGAGACAACTCTTTTATTATCAGCAGATAATTTGATTTTTCCACGTCGGCGTAAGCCTGGGCGGAAAAATTAAGATCTGCAATACGCAGATCTTCCGGGTTTAATTCTGTATAAACCTGCTGTGAACCCAGATTTGCGTTTGATTGCCTTATGAATGAAATATTGCGGAATTGAATATCATTTGCCTGAATCAGAAATGAAAAAGAGGATTTGGTCGTGTCATCCGGTGTCTGCTTAATCAGTTTTTCGTAGTTCCACGCACCCGCCTGATCCTGAAGCATGCGGATCTTTACATCTTCAAGTAATATTTTTCTGACAAATATTTTTTTAAGAAGCAGCTGCAGCGGACTTGTCTTGATTTCAATCTTGCGGGCGAATAAAAGAGTATCGTTATCAACTATCAGGGATGTATTGCGGAGGTAGATTGATGTGAGTATCGTTCCGTCTATTTGGGCAATCGATAATTTTCCATTGATCTCTCCATTGACAATAGAGATAACTTTTTCGCGCAGAATATTTCTGAACGTTTTAGTCTGTGTGAATCCGACCACAATTACGATTAGTATGACCAATCCCAGAAAAATTCCGATAAATACATTGACAATTTTTCTGAAGAGACTTCTTTTTATCCGGGGTTTAACTGAATTGTCTGAAGCAGAAAGTTCCTGCGCGGATCCGGCAGGCCCAATCTCATCCCTTCTTCCGCCCTGATTTTTATTTTGTTCAATGTCGGGCATTATCTGTTAAATCTTTCAAGTACTATTTTAATAATATTCGTAGTTGAACGGTCGTTTACGAATCTGATGGTTTCAACTATGCCCCCGTTAGCTTCAACAATTTCCCGACCAACAATTTTATCTTTCGGCCAATCGGCTCCTTTAACAAGAACATCGGGAATCAGTTTATCGATAACCTCTGCCGGAGTGTCTTCATTAAATATGATAACATAATCCACCGGTTTGAGCGAGGAGATTATAAAAGCTCTCTCATTCTCTGGAACCACCGGGCGCAGTTCTCCTTTTATTCTGCGTACGGAGGAATCGGAATTTACTCCCACAATCAGCACATCCCCTTTCTCTTTCGCCTTTGTAATATAATCAACATGACCCGCGTGAAGTATATCGAAGACGCCGTTTGTAAATACAACTTTTTTATTCTGCCGTTTCAGTTCTTCTCTGATTACGGACAGTTCGGTTATATTTTTTATTAGATTCATTTTAGCTCTTCGGTTACAGCATTGAATAAGGTGTTTAACTCAATCGGAATAATACCAACCTCCTGGCATACCAGTCCGCCGGCATAATTTGCAAGGTATGCAGCGTCAAAAATATCCGCTCCGGCTGTTAGAGCCATTGTCAGCGTAGAGATCACCGTATCGCCGGCACCGGAAACATCCGCTACTTTTCTTGCAATGGTAGGAACTCTTCTCTCCGGTTTTCCTTTTTCGAATAGTGCGATCCCTTTTTCCCCTAGAGTTAAAAGAACGTGCTTGCAGTTCAGCCGTTCGAGTAATTTTTCACCGGCGTCGGAAATATCCTCTTCCGTTTTAATCCAGACTCCGAATGCGTCCTCTGTTTCCTTCCTGTTCGGTTTGAAAACGGTTACGTCGGTGTAAGAAAAGAAATTCAGAAATTTCGGGTCTACGGTTATAATCTTTCCTGCTTTTTTTGCAAGTGTGATAATCTGCCTTATCAGATTTTCGGTGAGTACACCCTTATTATAATCTTCAATAATCACAGCGTCAAGTCTGCTGATCTCTTTCTTAAGAAGAGACAATATTTTTTTCTCGATTGAGGTGGAAATAGAATGGGTCCTTTCTTTGTCAATTCTCACTACGTGCTGTTTATCTGCTATCACGCGTGTCTTTGCAGTTGTCGGTCTCTTTGAATCAACTATTATCCCCTTATCCGAAATGGATTTTTCCCTCATCAGTTTTTTGAAAATTTTCCCTTCGTTATCATTTCCTATTACGCCAATAGGGAAGGGGATGCCGCCTAGAGTCGAGATATTCAATGCAACATTCATGGCTCCGCCGAAACGGTAAAATTCATCATCGACCTGGAGTATTGGAACGGGAGCTTCCGGTGAAATGCGGCTGACTCCTCCCCAGAAATAACAATCGAGCATAAGATCGCCTATTACCGCAATTCTTTTTCCTCTAAAATTATTTTTAAGTTTATTCAGTTTTTTCAAAGATACATCAATCATTTCTTTCCTCCGCTTTTGAATCCGCGCTGAGTACCGATCCATTGTGCAAGCTTATTGATGAAATTAATTTTTATTAAACCGGATTCGGTTCCAAGCCATAAGTTTGTTCCGTCGAAGAATATTGAGTAAACAGTGCCGGGAATCCTCTCATCTCTGACCGGTATCACCTGATTGCTGATTCTGTCGATAAGAACGACTCCTCTTCCGAAAAAATCCTTTGTGCTCTTGCCGAACTGGTATAAAGAGGCCCAGATGTAATTTCCGGTTCTCTCAAGATCGAATACTCCGTTTGCCGGAAGTCCGTTCCCGGCGTCAAATCTGAACCAGTCGTTTCTCCTGTTGAACCGGAAAAGTCCTCCAACGTTGAATTCCGGTCTTTCGGGGGTAACAAATTCGTCAAGCCCAATCCAAACATTTTTTCTTTCGAAGAGTATGGATGTAATCGAAACCTGTTCTCCTTCTCCGTCGAAGTAATTATATCTTGTATCGTAAAATGTAATTGCGCTTTTATCGTTCAGATCTTTCGATTTATCATACTTATGAAGTCCGGCTTCTGTTCCAAACCACACCAGGGAATCGCCGTCAACCTGTATAGTCTTAATATTATTTGTCTTCTCGTTCTTACGAACCGTCAGGTCGAAATCCGTGTATCTCTTCTGGTTGAGATCGAATTTTGTAAGATATTTAAATCTCCCTATCCAGAGCGCGTTTTCGTATTTATCGAAAGCCAGGGAGCGGATCCAGTTTGCAAGTTGTCCTCCGAGGCCGAATTTTCTTTTCGTCCACGATCCGCTTTTTACATCCAAAATAAAAAGCCCGTCTGTGGAGCCAGCCCAGACGTAATTCCTGTTTGCCGCTATGCAATAAAAGAAATCGTGCTGTAAATTGCCATTTGAAGTTGAATAAGTCATCCAGGCATTGCTGCCGGGAATATATTTGAAAATTCCGTTTCCGTTTGTCGCAAACCAGAGATTTGTGCCGTCGCTTGTTATATCAGTTACCTGCGCGCCTTTGAGAAAGAATTCCATTTCGGATTTTTCCTGCGCGATCAGATTTATTCCAAATAATGTGAAAATCAGAAAAAGTATTTTCGTCATCGGAGAATCAGTTCAGTTAGTTCATAGCTTTGATTTCTAAAGGGAAATTTAACACTAAGATTACAGGGATGGAAATAATTAAGGAAGAATTTTACGGAGCCGGCACCCGGGAAGCGGCTTTATCGAACTTCATCTCCCACTCAAGTTCAAAACCGAACATAAGGCAGGTTTTCAGTTTTTCATAATCGATCTCTTCATTAAGTATCGACTGCAGTTCGGTAGTTCTTTCGTTAAGTTCAGCCGAAAGGTGACCGCGGCTCACTTCATTACATAAAAGATATTCAGTTAGCTTCCGGTGGAAAGTTCCGCACAATATTGAGCCGTGCTGAAGCACCGCTTTACTCAGTTTTCTCTGCGCGCTGCCAATCAGCTTCTTGCTGTTGAATTTCACTTCGTTCTTCGCGGTGCTTGCAAAGCATAGTGCTCCTGTAGGTTCTTCGAGCAACCGCGGAAAATTCGGCTGTTGATCCTCCAGTTCCGATTTTGCCAGTATTGGATTATAAATCTCCAGTCCGCGCATCAGCGCCGTGGAGATTTTCATATAAATCTCGCGGGGAGAAAATTCGTAATTGAGCGGGAGGACAACTGAATAGGTAAGCTCCTCTGCATGCAGAATCGCACGTCCGCCGGTTGGACGCTTTACAATATCTATCCCGTCATTCTTTGCTTTTAACCGGTCAATCTCTTCAATATTCTGGTTGGCACCGAGAGAAATGCAGTACGGATTCCATCTGTAGATCCGGAAGAATGCATCCTCCGGATTTAAATTACGTGCGAGTTCAAGATCGAACTCCATATTGTATGATCCGGTATTGAAACCGGAATCGATGAAATGCCAGATCATTTACGGACTAATCCGCGTGATGATTTCTCCATAAACTCAAGAATGCTTTTTACGTGAGGCTGTGTTCCGAATTTTTCGGTAATTTTTTCTTTTGCCGCAGTTGGATTCAGGCCGGAAGAGTAGTATATCCGGTAAGTTTCTTTAATCCCGTCAATTTCATCGTTTGTGAATCCTCTTCTTTTCAAACCGACAATATTCAATCCCATAAAACGCGCCGGGTAGCCGGAGGTCATAATGAACGGGGGAATGTCCATATTCGCCATGGAGCCGCCGCCGACCATTGCGTGTTTGCCGATCTTTCCGAATTGATGAACAGCCGCAAGTCCGCCGATTATTACAGTATCTTCAACTTCAACGTGGCCTGCCATTTGAACGCCGTTTGAGACGATACAGTTATCTCCGATGTGACAGTCGTGCGCAACATGCGCGTATGCCATCAGAAGACAGTTCTTTCCCACACGCGTTTCGCCTGTTGCGTGAGTTCCCCTGTGAAGTGTTACAAACTCGCGGATTGTGGTATCATCGCCGATTTTTAATAATGTTTTCCCTTTATCGAATTTCAGGTCTTGCGGGAGATTTGAAATTGAAGCTCCCTGAAAAATTTTTACACGGTTTCCGATACGCGCAAAATCATAGATAACGGCGTTAGGACCTATCTCGCATCCTTCCCCTATCTCAACATCGTCATGAATTATTGCGAATGGGCCGATAATTACATCATCGGCGATTTTTGCTTTTGAACTGACAATAGCTGTAGAATGAATATTGCTCATAAAGTTTCGGATTAGTTTTCTTTTTTATTTTCTTTATTAGTGATCGCGCCCATAAATTCCGCCTCTGCTACAAGATCATTATTTACAAATGCCGAACCTTTGATTGAGAAGTATTTGCTCTTTTTGCTTATTACTTCAGCCTCAAGGTAAAGCTGGTCTCCCGGAACAACGGGTCTTCTGAATTTAGCATTGTTGATGCTCATGAACATTACAAGATGATTTTCCGGATCCATGAATGAATTTAAAATCAGTATCCCGCTTACCTGTGCCATCGCTTCAACAATCAAAACGCCCGGCATAATCGGCTGACCGGGGAAATGTCCCTGGAAGAACGGCTCATTTATAGTTACAGATTTAACACCTACAACTTTTTTGTCCAGATCTAGTTCAACGATTTTATCAACGAGCAGGAAAGGATAGCGGTGCGGCAGAATTCTCTGAATCGCATTCGCGTCCAGAACAACTCCCTCTTTTTTAACGAACTGATATTTCTTTACAATTTTCTTCTGCTGGTAAAGACTTCTGACTTTTTTTGCGAACTCTACATTCGCTTTATGGCCGGGACGCGCCGCAAGAACCTGCGCTTTAATAGGAACGCCAATCAAAGCCAGGTCACCCATCAGATCCAATAATTTATGGCGTACCGGCTCGTTTTTAAAACGAAGTTTGTTATTGTTCAGAAATCCTTCATGGCTCATCGTAAGATCTTTATCCAGTCCGAGTTTGTCTTTCAGTCTTTTCAATCCTGCGTCATCTATCTCGTGATCTACTATTACAACCGCGTTATCTATATTTCCGCCTTTGATCAAGCCCTTGTCCGCGAGCATTTCAACTTCGCTGAGGAAACTGAAAGTTCTGGCCGGCGCAAATTCGGAAACAAATTCTTTTTCAAGATCGAATAAGCCTGTATGCTGACTTCCGAGAACCGGATTCTGATAATCAACCATTACAGTCATTCTGTAGCTGTCCAGAGGAAGTGCGACAATGTCAACCTGTTCCTCCTCGTTGTGGTACATTACGGTCTGATCTATAACCAGATAATCTTTAGGGGCTTCCTGTGTAACAAATCCGGCTTCAAGAAGTTTTTCAACATATGGATTCGCGCTTCCGTCGCCGATAGGCGGTTCAATACCGTCAAGTTCGATGTTAATATTATCTATCTGCAAACCTACGATGGCTGCTAAAACATGTTCAACTGTAAATACCTTTGCAGATCCGAGACCCAGAGTGGTTCCTCTCGAGATATCCACAACAAAATCCGCGTTTGCGGGAATTTCGGGCCGTCCGCCGAGATCAGTTCTTATGAATTTTATACCGCTGTTTTCCGGCGCGGGTGTGAAGGTCATTGTGCAGGATGTGCCTGTGTGAAGACCGATTCCGGAGAGAGAAACCGGTTTTGCAATAGTTCTTTGGAGTTCGAGCATCAGCTACCTTTTTGACAATAATTCTGAAATTTTCTCCTCCAAAGATGCAATTTTTTCCTCTAACTTTTTAATTTTTTCTGCGTAGCCGGGCAGGTTTCTTAAATGAGCTTCAACTTTCAGCATCGAGCCCATATCTGCCGCGGGCGAACCTCTGTATTTACCCGCCTTCGATATCGATTTTGATACTCCTGACTGTGCACCAATGATTACCTGATCTGTAAGTTCAATATGACCCACAATTCCAACCTGGCCGGC